>PBTE01000229.1 GCA_002726515.1 Planctomycetaceae bacterium
AGGGCAAGGCGCCCTCGCGCGTACTTTGCTGCCTCACTCTCCGGAAAATCCCAGCGACAGCGATTATAACGGCGGAACGCAAAAGATACATTATTAGCGCTGCGGTAGCTTTCGCCGGCCCAGAATAACGCCTCTGAACACAATGGATCATCCGGAAACTTCTTTGCAAAGAGGTCAAACACCTCGCCGGCCTTCCCGAAGCCCTCATCCTTGTAGTGGCACTGCCCCCAACGAAAGGCCATTTTCGGAGCAAACTCATGGTCGGCAAAGCGATCCATAAATTTCTCGGCCACCTTCGCAGCGACTTTGTAATTTTCACGCTTGTAGAAATACTCGTTGATGCGAATCATCACATTCGGGATCAGCGGGTTCTTGGGATAGGTCGCCGCCAGCGTGACATATTCCTCCAGTGCTCGATCGAAGTCATTCGCCTCTTCAAAACACTGCGCCAGCTTGTATTGTGCATCCGCCGCCAGGGTATGGTTTGGATATTGCCGGACAATGAGCGCGTAACTGTTGGCAGCCTCGTTCCAATCCTCCAACTCCTGCGAGAATTGCCCACTCAGGTAGGCAATACGAGGCAGGTATTTCGGGTCCGGGTAGTCGACCATGATCTCCTTGAGAACCCTTCGGCCCGCCTTGAGTGCCTTTTCACTTTCATTCTCGCGCTCAAGTTTCAGGTTGTTCTTGAATAATTCAAAATAGCTCTCGGCAATGTGGAATTGGGTCTGGACTGCGAGTTGTTGATTGCCGAATATTTTGCTGAACGCCGAAACGATGCCATCCGTGCCAATCGCCACAGGTAACTCAACGCTAAGCTCCGCCTTGCCTTCTTCCGTTCCTGATGCGGAATCAGAGTAGGTTGAAATAAGCTTATCACCAAAGAAACATTCTATCTCCTTGTCAATAACACTGAAGTTTGACGCGGTGGGCTTTTCATGCGCCTTCAGTTCGAACGAGCCAACAAAAACACCACTGTGACTAAGGGTTTCCTCCAAGGCCACTTTCTCGCTTTCCCCGGTTTCAGTGGTGATACCTAACTCCGCCTTGTCTCGATCATCGGAGATATCGAGATCGGGGTCGGCTATCATAACATAAAGTTTTTCCCCCACGTGCAACAGCTCCGTTGGTTTTTCATAGCCCTCGTCGGTTATGGCCATGGAACCGTCAGTTACGAGCCGTGCCTTTGAAGATAATTCCACGGGCGTGGCATCCGGGCGCACCAGATCATGATAAATGGCAGAAAGCAGCGACTTGCCATTCACATTGAGCACGGTATCCAGCAAGTTGTTGGATACCGCCTCCTTATCCTCACCTGCGGGACGAGCGCGACCAGTAAGTCCGGAGCCGGAGCCCAGTGAGCGAGGCAGCTTGGCGGGGGACGCCGCGCCGCCCAATTGCATTTTAACCTGCCCCACAAACCTACCCATCATGAGGGCAACATTCGCTTGGCCAGACTCACTCCCGGAGACATCACCGAACTTAGTAGACAACACACAAGTAACCTCCACCGCATTGGTGGTGCCAGCATTCAACTGCACGGTCACGGTGCTCAGACTGTCCTTGGCCGCATCGGGATCGATTACCACCACGGTCAACGGCACGAAGTAATTTACGCCCACAGGCTCTTCCTGTCCTTCAGTTGCCGGCAAGAAAACCGCCTGCGGCTTGGCCTCACTGTCGGGCTGAGGCACGGTTCGGCGAGTACCGATGATGCGCATCACACCGTCGGTCGGTTCATTGGCAAAAACCACGGCCTCGCGCTGAACGGAATGGCCGGGGAAGGTGTTCTGCAA
Source organism: Planctomycetaceae bacterium (assembly GCA_002726515.1). Lineage (GTDB taxonomy): Bacteria > Planctomycetota > Planctomycetia > Pirellulales > Pirellulaceae. The sequence goes on from PBTE01000229.1 coordinate 1,797, forward strand.
ATCGGCATACCGGCAGAACACTCGGTCTCCCTTCCCGATCACCAGCTTTTCGCCGTTGGCCTCTGCGGCAGTGTCCACCTCCACCCGGAAAATACCGGAGTATTCCGCGGTCTCGGTCGCGGTGAGATCTTTCCATTTCACGCCGTTGGCCCAGATTTCCACGGGCACGGTATCGCGCTCATCGGTTCGGTCCATGTCGTAGTCAGTCACTTCAAAGGTGATGCGATCACCCGGGTCGATGCGCAGTAATTCCTTGCGGGTTTGCTGCACACCGCCACCGCCATTGCGACTGAAATCAAATCCAATTGGCAACACGCCCGCGTTGTTGTAGGTGGCCTGCAGTTCCTGCGTAAGCAACCGACTGCCGCCTTGTGTGGCGATGGAGGTTTCGTCGGTGTAGCTGGCGGTGATCACGTCGCCACCGGCAATCTCCAATGTCTCATTTTCCGCCAACGTGCTCACGTCCACCTTGGTGGGGATAAACGTCTTGTCTCCGCCTCGAATTTCAACGTGATTGATGGCCACTGAGTCACCCAAATATTCATCTATCTGGAACCGCGCGTAACGTAATTTCACCGGATCGAAGAAAAATTCCCATTCCCGGTCACGCTGGATCATGCCCACTGTCTCGGCCGGCCGCAATTCCAAGCCGGCCACATCCATCAAGCCACTGCCCTTAATTTCCAGCGGCTTGATCGAGAGTGCCCGTGGGCCGGCTGCATCCACCATCATTATGCCCACCCGGTGCCAAGCAAACGTGTTCCAGTCACCGGTCTTGGGCACCTCCATTTCGATCAATTGATCGCCAAATTCCACGCGAAACTTCGACCCCCCATCCGAGTGTGACAAATTCACCCACACCTCATACGCACCAGCCTTGGGCACCGTAAACTGCCACTTTATCGTGTCCTCTATATTCTTCCAGTTTCCGATGCGCCGAGCATTGTTTACGGTGATCACTCCGAATTTTTCTGTTTTTACGTGAAACTCCGTCTTGTTCATGTCCATCTCAATAGGCTTTTGTGCGCCGGCGGCTTGGTCGGGCTTTAGGTCCAGGAATTTCTTGGCTGACTCCAAGTTAAAATCCTCTACGGTAAAGGATTTTAATTGAGGGTTGCTGTTACTGTAATTGGATCGCGCACGGGTGGCCGCGAGTGGTTTTTTAGCCGTCTTATTAGCGGCAAAGATGGCAATCTCATGTAGGCCAGAAGTCAGCCAAACATCCACCGTTTTGACCTCTGCAGAGGGTTGTAACACCACCCGTCCATCCACAACCACGGCGGCCAAGTCACCCGCCACGCCAATGCGCATTGCGCCTTCCCGAAATTGCACTATTTGACCGTGCCACAAAGCCGCGTGCGGCTGGTCAGCGCCCTTAGCTTTCGGTTCAGGTGTCCACGAGAGTTCCGTGGCATTTTTATCCAATAGGGGTTTGCCCGTGCGAGAAAGCGACGCCACCTGGGACCAACTCTTAAGGCCGGTGTGGTCCCCGGGATAAATTCGCTGTCGAAGCTGGCCGGTTTGACCGGCCAACAATTCAGCCCGAGGCAGCATGGGGTGCGCAGCGATGGTAAACCAAAACACTCCGTCATGGCTCCCTAGCAGCGTGCCGCGCACAGGGTTGTTTTCCGCAGCATTGGGCGTGGCCACACGAAGACGAGAAACGGTATGCAGCTGTTTCATGTCCACCGTCAGCAACTTGGGCGTTACGCCATCGGGCTCGGATTGCCAGTAAGTGTCACTGCTGTGATCGATGGCCATTAACGGGTTATGGTCAATTGCGCTGTCCGTGGCAGCCGCGCCGGCCGGCAGTTCAGCAGTGGGAATAGCCGCGCGAAATTCGCCCGTGTGTGGTCCGGTCTCCAGCAACTCCACCTGTACCTGATCGCCACTGTTCGCTCGCAGAGTCACGGCCACGCGATCGGGCTCATCGCCAAGGTCGCGGTCAACATCTTTCAGGCGCATAAAAATTCGGTTGCCTGGCTTTACTTGGTTGGATGGACGGCCCTGGGAAACACGTCTGTCCTGATCTGCTTCTTCGGCCTGTTCGCGCTGGAGTTGCTGAGTGAGAGTTTCCTTTTCCACGTCCACAATCTCACTGCTGGCCACATTAAATTCGCCATCGGCTGCAATGCGAATCTCCACATCGCTGAGCGGCACGGTGCGGAACTGCGCCTTGAACTTGGCCGGGTAATCACTCTCGATCATGTCGCGCCCGGTGAGTTGCAACACGCCGTCGTTTTTTTGCATGTTACCCAGAGCGGTATCCACCTCTCCGCGGAACAATCCTTTGCCAGCACCGGCCGTGCTGCGCAGGTACACTAGTTCCTCATCGCCACCAGGCTTCGTGGTGACTACCACTGGAATGCGGTTTTGCCCACGGCTCACGCCCAAGTCACGATCGTGCACCACGATGGACAACGCGTTTCCCGGCACATGCAACCGCTTGCTGGCCTGTCCCAGCCGACCAACAGTACGCAGAAGATTCAGCTGCTGCAGGTAACGCTGCTCCAGCCCGTAAATTTCGGACAGGCTGAACAAGGTTCGATTGGCCAGCTCCACATCCGGCACGCGCTCGAGGATGTGCTGGAATTTCTCACGAGCCTCATCACGTTGTTCCTGCCGGAACGCCAGAAGGCCATTGAGGAACTCTGCGCGGATCGAAATTTGCAAGTCTGGGTTTTCCTCCAGCGACTTGAACATTTGGGAAGCCTGATCATAGATTTTCTGCCCCATGAACGATTCCCCAATGCCAAACTTAGCTTCAATGGCGTGTGGTGTACCGGAGTAGCGATTAGTCACCGTAGAATACTCCGCCCGGGCCACATCGTAGCGTTGCCCCTTGTAGTAGCTCTTGGCCAATAACAGCTGCAAACGCGCCTTTGCGTTCTCGCTTTGCTGCTTGCTTTCAGGCTTATCGGGATCGGTAAACTTAATCAACCAGGAGCGCAGAATATCCTCCACCTCCGCCAATTTTTCCTCACCACCGCCCGCCATCAGATGGGTGCAAACAAATTCAATCAAGTCCGGCGGCAGGTCGTTGCGATGCTCCTTAAACAACTCCACGTTGTCTTGATACAGCGCGCGCGCCCTATCCTTGTCGCCCAGCCGAAGGTAAAGTGCCGCCTGCAACAGTGGAGCCATCGGGCTGTCCTCGTCAATCGTCAGCCCCACCGCGCCCATGCGTGAATGGGCACGCAGCACCGCTCCACGGCCTTCATCTTGTGATTCTTTTGAGGAGCCGGTTACGTTTGCCAACATCCCCGTTAGAAGTGTTGCGCTATCGACGTAACGCTTCGCCTCAAAGGTCTTCTGTGCGTAGCTACGGATTGAGTTCCAGCGAGTCTGGTCATTGTTAATCGACTGCAGGCGACCATTTGCCTGAGTAATTCGCATCAGCCACAACAATCGCTGCATTGCAGGTTCCTGATCCAAGACTCCCGCCAAGAGCAGGTCACAGGTAGAATATGCTGATTGGTCGCGCGTACGAATGTTGCGCAAGACCTTGTAGACACCCAACTTAGCCGCATCGTCCAGCACCTTAAAATCCTTGTATGCAGGGTCTTCACTCTCAGTTAGAGTCTTGTTGTTATAGGCAAATTCACGCCAAGCATGACCCACGTCACGCCAACCCTGGCTTGCAAATGGCGTTTCCCTCGCCGTCGCCCGCAGCTTTTGCACAGCCTGTGAAAAAACCGAAACATTGCCCTGCAACCGCAGGATATCCGTGATCTTGAGGGCCGCAATCCGGTGTTTCAGATCCGGCCAACGATAATCGGCCTGCTCGCGCCATGGCCCAGGAGGATTACCACCGTTGGCAAGAAATCTCTCCGCACAATTACGCTCCTCATATCGGTCATTGGACACATTCGCATCAGACACTCGCCGCCACCAGTCCAACGCCTGCGTCTTTTGATTCAGTTTAAACAGCACATCTCCAGCGTAGTCGCTATAGATGGTCTCAATGGGGGCCTTGATGGCCCAATGGTAAATAGCCAATGCCAAAACCGGATCCTTGCTTAACTCAGCAACCTGCATAAGGTTGCGAACCAGACTGGCATTACCCTTCTTCAAAGGTACACGCAAAATCCGCTGGGCATACGTCTTGGCATTTGCCTTATTTTCCTCATTCCGATTATCCTCCATCACCCACTGCAAAGCTGTGTGATCATTGGGGTATAACTTCAGGAGCATTAACCCCAGTTGGCGCGCGCGCTCCGGGTCACGTTTCTTGGCATAGCTGAACAATGTGCCGCGCTGGGTGCCGATGATGTGGAATTGGTTGTTTCGACTCATCTGGGCCAATCCCTTGATGGCCGCTTCGCGAACTGTCACGGCCTTTTTGGGGGAGGTTGAAGCTGATGAATAATGCGTGATAGCCGCCTGCAGCGGTTCGTTGTTCTGCTTGGCCACTTCCGCGGCAATATACTGAGCCTTGGCCTTTTGATCCTTATTGCCCTTATTAGCCGTGGCCCATCCCGGAAGGTAGTTGCGGTAGTTACTGTCCAGAAAATGATCTCGCCTTTGCTTGAGCATCATGGCCACGTCCGCGCGCAACTGGTTATTCAATGGCTGGCGCGTCAACAAGTCCTCGAACATCGAGCCCATCCAGCTGGAGTAAATTGCCACTTCCTTCACCGCCAAGCGCGCGTGAGTCAGGGCGCTGGCCTCGTTCTTCATCCGGTCCCGATACAGGTTGCGCGACAGCACGATCCGCAGGCCCAGCTTGTCGAGGGGGCGCTTGGCCTGTGATATGGCTGCGGTAAGCGTACGATTGGCCTCATTGGCCAGGGTGTTCACCGTGTTTTGCTTTGCAGTATGCGCGGCTGTATCAGTACGAAGCTTAACTTCAAGCGCTTGCCGTGTCTTCACGGCGTTGTCATAGGCCGCCTTAGCGGTCTTTTTTGCGTCAGGATCCTTGGTCTTATTAAAGGCATCCAGCTTGGTTTTTTCGTCCTTGCGCGCATTTTCCAGACTAGTCTGGGTCGCCATCATGGTGTTGTTGGCGGTGTTCCGCTCGCTCGCCGCCTTGTCCATTAGCCAAGACACGTAGTTGACCGCCATGCTGCCATCCCCGGCGGCATGGGCCAGAGCCGGAACCACCGCGCGCGCAGCACGCATGGTGTCTCCTTCACGTGCATAGGCATTACCAATGTGATTGTAGTTACTCCAGCGCGCGTGCTCATTGGGAAAACGGGCGGCAAAGGAATTTATCTCGGGCACGATTTGCGCGGCCTTCATCGCGGCCTGGTACATGGCGTAGATTTGCCGCTCGTGCAATTGCCATCCCCCATTACGACGCCATCCGTCGCCCTGACCGCGCGCCTGCTTCAAAGCCACCACGGCGTTGGCCCATTGGCTTTGGGAAATGAAATTTTCGGCCTGCAACCTGTATAACTCATGCCGAATCAGGCGCGTAAGAGGTAGTCCACCTTTCTTGAACATCTTCTGGATAACCTGGTTGGATTCAACCCAGCGGCTAAGATAACGATACTCACTCACCGCGCGCAAACCGGCGCGCAGGGCGTATTCGCCGCCGGGCAGCCTGTCCAACAAACTCTCGGCCATTTGCGCTGACCGTATGCGCAACCGAGGGTTTCCCTCTTGCCCATACAACTCCGAGGCGCGCTCAGCCGCCGGTCGATTGGCCGCAACTGGTTTATGTTCCCACAAAAGTCGTAATGCATCAGCGGCCTCTCGTCGCTTCCGATTATGCTCCAAGGCGTCTGCCAAGCGGAGCACAACATCCAATGCCTCGGTTGAGTCAGGATATCGCGACAGGTATTGACGTCCAACAGTGATAAGATCGTCGCGGCGAGCCATTACCTCCAATCCATCGATTAGCTTTAACATCATCTCGCGATGCTTGGAGTGCTTACTCTGTGCCTTTACGAATCTTTCACTCACACGCACCAAGCCGAATACTCGACCTTCCTGGTAATATAGATCAGTCAGTTCCAGCATGACTTTGGCTGCTGCAGGCGAGGTATCAAGGCTTTTGGTAAGTTGGGTTTCCAGCGCGGTAGCCTTTTTATCGATTGCGCTGGGTTCGGGTTTATCAGCACCCAACAGGAGCAGCGGGTATGCGAGGAGAAAAGCAATTAATCGGGTTATCATGGTATCAAATTAGAGGGTTAAAATCCGCCCTTGGCGAGAGCCTGAGCGATACGCTTAGCCTCTGGAGCCAACTGGCTCTGGGGAAACTCATCAATCAACTGGTCAAACCGCTTTCGAGCCTCCCCTTTGCGCTCCATTCGATAGAGACAGCGACCATAGTTGAACAGGATTACATCCAGAAAATTGCCATCCGGATAATCGGAAAGGACCTTCTCAAAGACATCCACCGCGCGCGCATAATCTTTTCTTTGATAATAAAAGCTGGCCATCTTGGCGACAGCATCTCCAACCCTGCCGCTTTCTGGAAATTGGTCGAAGACCGCCTTGTAAGCCTGAAAGGCGCGCTCATACATTTGCCCATTATTGCCACCCGCTGCCTTCGCCATTTCCTTGCCCAGCTCGACCCCGAACTGGTCGAAACTGTTGATGCCGAGCAGGACGCCGCTGACAAAGGTGTGGTGCTCGTAGAACGCGATCAGCGCGCCCAGCGTGCGGGCATCGAGCGTGTCGAGCAGCAGCGTC
>PBTE01000074.1 GCA_002726515.1 Planctomycetaceae bacterium
TGGAACTCCTGAAGGTGGAACTCCTGAAGGTGGAACTCCTGAAGGTGGAACTCCTGAAGGTGGCGGGACAGTCGAATGTCCCGTGCCGATTGAATATGCCGACCGTGAGCCCCTCACCTTGCGCCTTGTGGAGGGACCCGGGACGATTCCAACGACTCCCCCGAAACTTACTTTTGAAATGAATCCGGCCACCAACCTGCTGGATGTCAACTTCGGAGTGCAGAACAACATCGATTTCGGCGACGCGACCAATGTGGCGGCCGCCAGCGCCGCAATCACTTCAGATTTCCATCTGGGCGAGACAGTCGACGGCGAAAATGCTCCACCTGCCGGAGACGCCGCGACTGGTGACGATGCAAACGGTGATGACGAGGACGGGGTGGTTTTCCCCGCAACGGCACTCGTACCCGGCGCTTCGGTGACCATCTCTGTCGAAGGTGGATCGGCCGCAGGTTTTGGATTCTTTCAAGCGTGGCTGGATTTTAACCTGGATGACGATTTTGATGATGCGGGTGAACAGATCTTCAGCAACGTGGTATTGGCTGCCGGAGACAACCAGTTGACATTCACCGTGCCCGCCAACGCCCAGACGGGAACTGCGACGCTCCGGAGTCGGTTGGGATTTGAATACAATCTCGGTCCGACCGGTCACGCATTCGCCGGCGAAGTGGAAGATTATCAGGTGGAACTGGGATCATCCGGACCGGGGCCGTTTGTGCTGGCGCCGAGTCAGGACTTGGGAACGGTGGATTTCATGCAACTTTTGAACCAGGAGGTTTCGTCAGGCACTCTCCTGGAGATGACCGCTGCTCACAGCGGCCTGTTCACTACCGAAGTCACTTTCGAGAGTCCGTCAGCAGATGTCGAGTTGCAAATCTTCGACGCGGCTGGCCAGAGGTTGGGCGTTAGCACTCCGGTGGACGGCATAGGCCGGCTGGATGTTCCGGTGACCGTTGGTGACTCGCTGTTTTTGTATTTCTCTGGCGAGAGCACCCGGGCTGATTTGCACTTGGTGAACTTGCTGGCCGGCACGGGGAGCTACTATGTCTACGGTTCGTCACAAGACGACATCTTCACCTACTCGCCCGATCGCCAGCAACAACTTGACATCAACGGGATGTCTTACGATCTGGATGCGAATTCGTTGGATGAGATTACTTTTTACAGCGGAGAGGGCCAGGACGAGCTTCAGGTGGAAGGTGACTGGCAGGCGAAACCATCCGAATCATTTTGGGGGCACCCCTTAGATGTCTACGCCCGCGGAGACAGTGTTCTGCGAGTCTCCGGCAATATGCCGACCGTTGCCGTGGGACTGTTGGGCGACTTGCAGCAGGACGGTGTGTTGAACGATGCAGACGTTGATCAGCTGCTGCAAGGCTTGCAGAGTGGAAGTCAGGATGTGGGGCTTGATTTGAATGTTGACGGACAGGTTAACCAGGACGACGCCGACTTTTTTATCGAGGATGTGCTGCAGACCGCTTATGGAGATGCGAACCTGGACGGGCACGTGAACCTGAGCGACTACATCCTGCTGGCCGGCAATTTCAGCCCGGGTGCTTCTGATCATGGCTGGGCCCAAGGTGATTTGGACGGGGACGGTGATACGGATCTGCTGGATTACAACCGGTTCACACAAAGCTTCGGTTTCAGTTCTTCCAGCGAGCCTGCCTTGGATTTCCAGCAGAGCCTTAGTCTGCAGGGGACCAGCAATTCAGAGCTTTTCACGCCACTGGCTGGGTCGCTTGCCCGCCTGACAGGTGGAGTGCAGACCACCTTGCACAGTCCGACGGCCAGTACTGTCGAACACTTCGTCAGTTTGTCCGGGCCCGCAATCCCAGGTTCAAAGGATTTTGCGCCGCGAGGGGAAATGGCTGGCTTGCGGACCGGAGAGGGGCACGCTGTCTGGGACAGTCGCGTGACGCTCCTGTCAGCCACCCCGCGTCAGCTTGCACCCCAGGAAGAAATCGACCAGTTGCTGATGTTCCAGGAGGACTCCGTCGGTTTGGCACGGCGATTCATCAAGCCGGACGAAGTGGAAGCGGTGGAATTCGACGAGCAGACCAGTGAAGAACGGGAATTGGAAGTTTTGGATCAATGGTTTGCTACCATCGCCCGTGAGGCGGCCGCGACGGAAGAAGACGCTAGCAGCGACGGCAAGGGGGGGTGACCCTGACGGCTGCGGGAAGGGATGCGGATTTACGACCTGTAGGTCGACGGGCGAAAATCGTGACTTTGATTGATTGGGCGGGTCGATGGCATAGGTGCGGCCACTAGCGCCGTCCCTCACGATAACGTGCCAGCCTGCCCGGAAAACAAAGTTTCGAGCATCTATCCCCAGCTCGCCCTGCCGACTTTGGTTTTTCAGGGTCCCAGATCCGAAAACGCGATCGTTCCCCACGGTCGCGTTTTCTTTTGCGCTGTGGACCTGCTGCCAGTCCAGCAGGCGGTGTCAGGGAATCCTCGGTTGCAGCCGGAGTGCCAGCATGCCAGCGGTTCCGGGGTTTTGCCGGTACAGCTGAGTGCAGGACAGCGCGCCTGATTCCGCAGTCGTTTGCTTTTCCCGGACCGGGGGAGAACGGGTCGGTTTTCTTTGCCCCGGATCACTCCCACTCGATCGTGGCAGGCGGTTTGCTGCTGATGTCGTAGCAGACCCGATTGACTCCGGGAACCTCGTTGATCATGCGGGTCGAGATGCGGCCGAGTAACTCGTGCGGCAAGTGGCTCCAGTCCGCGGTCATGAAATCATGAGAATCTACGCAGCGAACCGCAACGGCGTTTTCATAGGTGCGGGAATCGCCCATGACACCGACGCTTTGCACCGGAAGCAGTACCGCGAATGCCTGCGCGGTCTGGCGGTAGAGACCTGCCGCCTGGATTTCTTCGACCACGATTGCGTCTGCCGCCCGCAGTGTTTTGAGCCTCCCTTTGGTGACTTCCCCCAGGCAGCGGACTGCCAGACCGGGTCCGGGGAAAGGATGACGCCAGATAAGATCCTCGGGAAGTCCCAGTTCCAATCCAAGGCGTCGCACTTCGTCTTTGAACAGGTCTCGCAGCGGTTCAATTAATTCAAATCCCAGTTCTTCCGGTAACCCCCCCACGTTGTGATGGAGTTTAATCGTTGCTGCAGGACCGTCCGGAGCAGCACCGCTTTCGATGACGTCCGGATAGAGCGTGCCTTGGGCCAGGAACTGGGCTCCCTCGATCTGCGCCGCCTCTTCTTTAAAACATTCGATGAAGGCGTGTCCGATGCGAATACGTTTTTCCTGGGGATCTGAAATTCCGGCCAACGCGGTGAGGAATTTGTCTTCAGCTTCCACGACATGCAGGTCTGTTTTGAAATGACCGGTGAACTCACGGATGACGGACTCCTTTTCATCCTGACGCAACAGGCCGTTGTCGACATGGATGCAGGAGAGTTGTGTTCCAACGGCCTGGTACAACAGGGCGGCTGTGACCGCCGAATCGACGCCACCGGACAAGCCGCAAATGACTTGTCCTGTGCCGATTCGTTGGCGCAGTTGGTGAATCAATTGCTTGGCAAATTCATCCAGTTTCCAGGTGCCTTCGCAACTGCAGACCTCCATCAGGAAATTCCTCAAAAGCGCGTTGCCTTGTGGCGTATGGGTCACTTCAGGATGAAATTGGAGTCCGTAAACGGGCAGGTCACGATGTTTGACCGCGGCAATCGGGCAGGTTCCCGTCGATGCCAGTGGGATGAATTCGTCGGACGTACTCATCACCTGATCGCCGTGGCTCATCCAGACGTCCATTTCTGCGGGCAAGCCGGAGAAGAGTCCCGAGTTATCTTGGGTGTGGCAGCGAGCCCGACCATATTCGCGTGAACTGGCACTCTTGACCTCGCCTCCTAACGCGTCGCATGCGAGTTGCATGCCGTAACAAATTCCCAACAGCGGGATGCCGAGGCGAAAGATCTTCGGGTCACAGCGTGGTGCACCCGGCTCGTAAACGCTCGCGGGACCCCCGGACAGGATCAGGCCCTGAGGGTTGAGTTCACGGATCCGCTGGGCCGTGATGTCGTGGCGAATGATTTCGCAGTAGACCTGTTGTTCCCGGACACGACGGGCAATCAGGTGGGCGTATTGGGATCCGAAGTCCAACACCAAAACACGTTGCTGGGCAACGTTCGGCGGCAGGTTTTGCGAAATGGCGGTGGCGTTCCCGGTCATCACAATGTTGTTTCAATGGCCACGTGCTACATGGAGTTCGTTAAAAAAACAAACGCCCGCCAGAGGACGAGCGATGTGAAAGGAACGATTATAGGGATCTGGTTTGAGATTGCCTAGCGGCAGTTGAGTGAACGTTTGCCGAGTTGGGTTGATGAAATCAGCAGAAGCGGCTTGGTTTTCTGGGTATCCGCGACGCTCGAGTTTCATGGATTTAGACAGAGGCCTTTCACGTGGTGTTTCAAACCAGCCGTAGGACCGTTTCGTGCCCGGTGACGGCTCATTGGGCTGTTCGTCCCGACCCGCATGGAAAAACGGTCCCAGGTAAGTCTGGAATAAGGAAACGCAGGCCGAATCCGCACGCGACGTGGAGCCCTGCAACCTGCAGTTCACTTACGGGCGCCGACCAGTCGCCGGCGGGACTTGAGAGGTCCATGGCGAAACCGGGAACGCTCTGGACTGATGCCAGACGGCTGCGAGAGGAGCCAGTCGTTGGTGAAGGTCCAGATTGGTGATGGAAAACGGATCGAGGCCACGAACGAAGAAATACCTGCCGAGTTGTTATTCAAGTGGGCTGACGTGGAACCGGATTACTGGGATACTGTTGTCCTCAGGATTCGGGTGGCAACCAGGTTCTGCCTTGGTCTCCGATGTGTTCGTGTCACATGGAATCCTGATTGGACGTTTGATTCCTATGCGGTGAATTAACTCAGTGCAGATACTTCTCACCAATGACGACGGCATTTACGCTCCGGGGCTCGCCGCTCTGGAGCATGAATTGAAACAGTTGGGTGAGGTCACTCTGGTAGCACCAGCCACGGAACAAAGTGGGGTGGGGCATTCGATCACTTATCTCAATCCGTTGATCTGCAAAGAAGTTTATGACGATGGGCAACGGAGGGGTTGGGCCGTGGAGGGGAGTCCGGCAGATTGTGTCAAAATCGGCGTATTTGAGTTTTGCGAGAAGCGGCCTGACCTGGTCGTCAGCGGTATCAATGGCGGTCTGAATGCGGGCATCAACGTGCTCTACTCGGGCACCGTTGCGGCGGCCATTGAGGGGGCGTTTTTCGGGATCACCAGCGTGGCGGTCTCCCTGGAATACGATGAGCACGCAAATTTTGAGCAGGCCGCTATTATCGCCCGAAAAGTCATTCAACAGATCCTGGCGGAGAAAGATCGCCCGGCACAGCTATTTAACTTGAATATTCCCACCGTTGCCGTCGAACGGGCCGGCGAAGTACGGGTGGTCCCCATGGGGGTGATGCGCTACGGTGAGCACTTTTTGCGTCGACAGGACCCCAAGGGGCGAACGTACTATTGGGCCACGACCGACCCGCCCCCGCCCACGGACACGCCTTCGGACCTGGCGGCACTGGAACAGGGGTACATCACACTGACCCCCATGGATTATGACATGACCAAGGTTTCGGCCCTTCACGCCATGCAGCAATGGCAGTTTCGATTTTCCGATTAGCGTTGCTGTGTGAATGTCGAAAGACAGTCTTCAGCGGCGAGGTATCCTCGAACTGTCTCTAGAGTCTGCAGAGAAAATCGCAGGCTGAGCAAAGAGTGAGGCCGCCATGAGACGGTTGTTTACAAGGGGCTGCTTTCTTCGTAGTTGTAGACTTTCCAAGCTCCATCCTCTTTTTTAAAACGGACGATGAATCGTCGAAAGTAGCGGAAGTTCTGAACCATGCCCTGACGCCCGTCGCCGACAATCAGTCCACGAAAATCAGCTTCCGCCGTGAGGAAGGGATCCTGGCCGTGGATGGTTACCAGAGGTCGGCTCCTGACTTCTGCCAGTTTCACGATGACGGCCCTCAGTCGTGAATCGATGTCTTGCCGGAGAACGGTCGCAGAGGGTGAAACATGCTCCAGGAGAGAATCAGGTTGGTTGGATTCAAGGGTCGCGGCGATTTCGTCCAGTGTGGCAGCGACGGACTCTGCCTCCGTGACGATGATGGCTTCCAGTGCCAGCAAGCCAGTGAATAGCAGGCAGACTCCGATGATGGCTGGTATCACGGCCCGATGGGCCGTTTGAAACAGAACACCGGTCAGTATCGCTTCAATCAGGAGGCCCACAAACAGGATCGAGAGGGAATCTTCAAGTAGCCACGTCATGGTCCAAGTTGCCTGTCTGGTTCTCTTCGGCGGCCGGGGAGGGTTTGTTCCACCTTGGGCGTTGCCACCACAAAGCAAACCAGCTGCAAATAACAATCGCCGCAAGCACAACTAAAATCGGTTGCAAGCCGACTGTCGACTGGCTCGAATCCGCGGGCGGCGAGACGGTCTGACCCGCCGCCTGGCGGGCTTCGAACTTGCGCGCGTGTTGAGCCTGACGAAGGCGGAGTTTTGGAGAGAAACTGACCAGCATCACTACGCCGACCGTTCCAAACAGACAAAGCCAGAACCAGGGTGAGTCACTGACGGCGTGTGAACGTGGTGTTTTGACGGGGCGCGTCATGATGTCTTTCGGTTTCGGTTCGAGTCAGCGAAGCCCGGGGAAGTGGAACCCGGCGGGGAGCGTTGGATGGGAATGAAGGTGTCAGGACCACAGCCACATTTCACGCCGTGGGCTTGTCGCTATCGATCTTTTTTCCGGGCGGCGCGGGATGTGTCTTACCTGGGGAATCCCGGACCTCCGTACCGGGCTTGCCTGCCCAGGATTTCCTCGATCCGCAACAGCTGGTTGTACTTCGCCATGCGATCGGTGCGCGATGCCGATCCCGTTTTAATTTGACCGGTAGCGAGGGCCACTGCAAGATCCGCAATGGTCGCGTCTTCCGTTTCGCCGCTGCGGTGACTGGCAATGCTCGAATATCCA
>PBTE01000075.1 GCA_002726515.1 Planctomycetaceae bacterium
AAGAAAATGCAACTGCCAGCGCTTCCCCAACTGGTCACTCGTTCGCTGAAGCACGGTCTTGAGTTCTGGTAGCGCTGCCTCCTCATTACAACAAGGTATGATCACCGTTACGCGAGTCGCCTTGGAATGGATTTCGTCTGGAGACGATACGCACGCCACGATGTTGCCTTCAGTACTCAAGGGATCGAACAATCAGTCAACGTGTAAGGAAGATAGTGAAGCCGCCGGGCAACTGCTCAACAAATGTCTCGAAACCTACTCCTTCAACAAGGTGACGTCCATGAGTGATTCCCTGAGGTCTACCTTCCCGACGCATGACGAAACAGGATTTCAATCGACAGAACGTAGCCAGTTTAAAGAAACCTTGCTGAAGCACCTCGTTTTCGAGGACTGTCTTGATTGAGCAGAACCCATCCGCGACCATTTTCCTGGAAGTTGGAATGAACTCGTACCGGTCGAATTGAAATGCAAGACTGCAATGAATAGGTAAACTTTTATACTAAACTAGGTCCCCAAAGTGTCAAGGATAAATGAATTCCGTGGTTAAACTTCACGAGACGGTGAGCCTTTCTTCTCCGGATCACTCCACGTGGTCGTCCGTCTCTTCAAACAACGATACGCCCTTTTTTCAGTGCGGTGTCATGCGAAAGGGAATACGTGTGAACGAAATCGGCGCTGGCGTTGCGACAGTCCGTGTAAATCTTACAACCCGTATCTTTACAAAAGCAGACCGAACGCGATCTGATCGAGCGGGTTTGAGACACTCCGATTGCGAACGGCAATGACCAGGTGTCTACCGCGCAACAAGTCGATCTTTCCAGAAGCCAGTGAAAAGTTTCCTGGAGCAGAGCGTAGAAAGTTGCCGGGACAAGTGCTACAATCCCTACTCTTTTTCACTGGAAACGGTTTCAGATTCAACTCCGTGGAAGGCGTCGAACCAGACTTCGGATTACCGGCCTGGAAGAGAAAACCATGTCGCAGCCATGCAATTTTTTGCGACGAAATGTACTTCGTGGCATCGGGGCTTCGGTCGCCCTGCCCATGTTGAGCACTTTGACTCCCGCCAGGTCCAGGGCCGAACAGGCGGCAACAACCTGTTTCACGGATGCAACAGAACTGGCTGAACGTGTCCGCAACAGGGAACTTTCACCTGTCGAACTGATGCGAGTGCATCTGGACCGTGTTGAAGCAATCAACCCCAAGCTCAACGCAATCGTGACGCTTGCTGATGGATGCCTCGAACGTGCCCGTCAGGCTGAAAAGGCTGTGATGCGCGGCGAATTGCTTGGGCCGCTCCACGGTATTCCCTTCACCATCAAAGACGTTTTCGACACGCGGGGTGTCCGCACGACGCGTGGTTCGCGCATCTTTAAGAACCGCGTTCCCGATCAGGACGCGACCCTGGTCAAACGTCTCAAAAAGGCAGGTGGCATTCTCCTGGGAAAAACCAACCTTCCCGAATTTGCCCTATCGGCTGAAACAACGAACGAGCTTTTTGGACGGACGGTCAATCCCTGGAATCCGGACCGAACCTGTGGCGGATCGACTGGTGGCGAGGCGGCCGCCATTGCTGCAGGTCTGTCACCACTGGGGGTAGGAAGTGATTTAGGCGGTTCGAACCGACTGCCTGCGCACTATTGTGGAATTGTTGGATTGAAGCCTACCCACGGTCGCATCCCCTTGACCGGCCACTGGCCGGAGTTGCTGGCGCGTTTCATGCACGCAGGCCCCCTGGCTCGCAGTGTGCGCGATGTGGCCCTGGCAAGTTCCGTCATGAGCGGCTCGGATGATCAAGATCCCTACGCGTTCAGGGCCACGGTGCCGGAGATGACAAATCTTCAGGCTCCCTTACCACGTCTGCGTGTGGGCTGGTTCGCCGAAGGGCCTTTTGCCCCCGTGGAAAAATCGATTCGAGAGACGGTGGCCCAAGCCGCCTCGGCCCTCCAGGAACTGGGCTGTCGTGTGGATCCTGTTTCGCTTCCTGACTGGGAAGACTATCTGCCAATCGATGTCTGCTATCACCTGTTGGCTGGCGAGGGCACGCAATACCTGGAACCCTACCTGGCGGGCCATGACGATCAACTGTCCTCCTCCATTGCAGGCTTGATGCAGTTGCCCAAACCGTCTTTGAAGCAATTCGTCAATGCTTGTGACCGTTGCGAGCAACTTCGAAAAGATCTTGCCGAATTCTTTGCCCGGTTTGATTTACTGCTCTGCCCGACTGCGCCGCTGGTCGCCCATTCCCACGATGCAGAAGCACTCCTGATCGAAGGCCAGGAAGTCAGTCCGTCGCATGCGGCAACCATCACTGCATCGTTCGGCCTGACCGGGTCCCCCGCGATATCCATACCGTTCGGGTTCAGCGACGATGGCCTGCCGATTGGAGTGCAGCTCGTAGCCCACCGCTACGATGAGGCCACCCTCCTGCATGCAGCCTCCGCGTTAGAGAGGGTGTACCAACCTGAATTTCGACACCCCTTGCTCTGAAAGGGCAGGGACGATCGGGAATTTGAAGCTCTGCAACTCAACTTGTGGCCGGCTGTCTCAACGGTCAAACAACGGCATAGATCCTGGTCCCAGCGGGTTTGCTGTTGAAGCGGCTTGATGACAATTCGTCCAAGCCGGTCTCCATTGAAGGGGCAATGCGTCAAGCGATCACAACAGTCGTTTCCGCCTCGTCTGCTCTCAGAGGCCCGGCTTCGCTTTCGGTGGGTGCTCGCGCACCGCCTCTTCATTGATCTGTGTACCCCAGCCGGGCCCACTGGGCAACACCAGGTGGCCTTCTTCGATTTGTGGCTTGACGGTGAACAAATCATCGTGCCAGGGCACAAAATCACAATCGATTTCCATGATGCGAAAGTTCGGCGCTACAGCAGAAAAATGGGCGTTCATCATCGTCGCCAGGTGACCATAGAAATTGTGCGGTGCGATGTTGACTTCGTAAATGTCAGCCAGCGATGCAATCTTCAAACCCTCTGCCACGCCATTCCATGGATTGTCGATGATAGCCACGTCCATCGCCTGAGCGTCAAAGTAAGGCTTGTAACCTTGCCGCCGGAACAAACATTCACCCGAAGCAATCGATATCGAGGTTCCCTGTCGGATGTACGCTAACGCCTCGGGGCTGCAGGTATCTATCTCTACCCAGAGCAAATCATAAGGTTCCATGGCGCGAGCCATTTTTAAGAAACCTTCCGTTTTGCAATTGAAATTCAAATCCACCAGGATGTCGACTTCCATTCCGGCCCCCTCGCGAAATGCCGCCAATTGATCGCACATGTCCCGGACAAGATCTCGCTCCACATTCAGTTCGGGGGAACCGTCGCCACGCCAAAATCCGGGAGTATGCAGATGCGGCGTGGAATGAAATCGAAAAATGTTTGTCTTCAGCGCTGTATAGCCGCTACTTGCTACTTCCCGGCCGAGTTCCACCACATCGTCCAACGTGCGAACCGGGGGAATCTGCATCTCTTCAGACGATCGCAAACGGTACGACCCGCAGTGGGACCAATAAACACGGATCCGTTCTCGCACTGGACCGCCCAGCATCTCGTAGACCGGAATGCCCAGCGACCTGGCTTTGATGTCCAACAATGCGTTTTCAATCGCTCCGATTGCCTGTTGGGCAATACCGCCACTTGCCTGGCGACGAATGGCGTACAACTGGGAAACCAGCAGTTCGTAGGCCCGTGGATCCTGTCCCATGATGACGGGAGCCAGGTGTTCAATCACCGACGTGACTCCCATGCCACCGAACGACTCGTTGAATTCACTCCAACCTACAACTCCCTCGTCGGTACTGATTTTCAGAAAATCGAAGTTCCGAAATCCTGCATCGGCATGCAGGCACTCAAGACTGCTGATTCGCATGACACCCTTCCTTCGGTCTTCAAAAACAGAAACGCCGGGCGGAACAGTTCCTGTTCCCCATCGATATCGTGCAAGTCGACGTCAGGCTTGAAGTGAACCGGGCCACCTTCGATCCGCCGGTCCCAAAACTGCCGGAACCGAGACCACGATCGACAGGACAAGTCGTCGGCTGGCTCCAGGGTAGTCCAAGTGATGGGACCTGAACATGGGGCAAGCCCAGCCAGGTTCAGCATGGCACGGGCAAAGTCTGCGCCGGGCGGGATCGAGATGACTCTCGCGGTTGGTCGCGGCGAAGTGGGATTCCCGGAGATTACTGTGACGAAATCCCCGACGCTTCAAGCTGCGCGTCCAACCGACTGGCAACCACTCGCCTGCCCGAAGTTCTTCTGAAGACGGCATCCACCGCGGCCACCTCCGCTGACTGGTGATGTTCTCGCAGCAGTTGTCCTGAATCACCCGCGTGCTGCACAGCTTCCGCATCCATCGGACGAGCATGCCGTCTCCACCTGGCCGGTGTGTCAGGCACTGTACGCCTGGAATCGGCGGGCAACGTGTCCGGCCCGTCCGTTTCAGATGCTGCCAGCGAAACGCCGGTCGTCTGGATGTCGGCATTCACGACTGGTGAATTTCCCAGCACGTTGAAATTGCTGGCCAGGGTCGTGTAATCGCTCAGGTCGATGTTCTCATCGCCATCAAAATTCCCATGCCACCAACCGAATTCCGGATGGTGGCCGATCGGATCGAAAAACAAGACCAGCGTGTTGTAATCGGCAAGGTCGACGCGGCCGTCCAGGTTCGTATCGCCGTATTCACAGCCCAAAATCCCGCGTACCAGTTGATCGACATCCTGCTGATCGACGATGCCATCAGCGACCAGATCAAAACGCGGATGGACCGGTCCCACACTGCCGGGGACCTGGTCGTAAAGCAAGTCAATGTCATCCGCATTGATGACGCCGTTGCTGCTGAAGTCACCGGCCTCGATCAACGCACCCGTACCTGACTGGGTTCCTGTTACGGTGCCATTGACGAACGCGATGGCTGGTCCTCTGACCGTCAGATCTTCCATCGTCGCTGTACTGGACAGCACCAGTTCCCCCTCGGACACCAATACATCGGGCGCAGCGTGCGTGATGACCAGCGTGCCGTCACCGAGCTTCGTGATCCCGGCAGCACTGACAAGATCCGAGTCAATGGTCACCGTCACACCAGCGTCAACGGTAATCATTCCGCTGGTGACATTCAGGGAGTAACCCGACAGCGTGTAATCATCCTGGAAGGTCAGCGAATTGACGGTGCGATCAGCTTCCAGCTGAATCGTTCCCACACTGGGTGCGGTTTGGAACGTCACGCTATTTTCCGCCAAACCCCACTGTGGCGCTACGTCAACCGCACCGCTCGACGTCCAGTTGTTGACATCACCCCAACTGGTTGCATCACCGGGGACTCCGACCGGCGCATCACCGTCCCACCATACGGTGACGGACGGACGATTTTCTTCCAGCCAGGTGATCAACTCGGCAACGGATCCGGATTCGATCAAAACTGTTTTTTGATGAGCCCCGGTCGCCGGGTTTTCCTTGACCATCTGTGCCAGATTCGCATGCTGCACACCTTCGCGGCTTGCTTCCCAGCCGCGCGTGCTGACCGGACCATGACGCGTGGGCAGGATCATGACGCCCTGGTCCGCAATCTGTTCGTAACCGATGTCCCAAGCGTCACGCCAGGGATAGTTGAGTGCAAAGTAGAAGGCACCGCGGATCATTCCGGTTTCGGCGGGGGATTCCCGAAGATGGCCATAAATAAATTCAGCAATACTGGGATCGCGGTCCCACATGTCGGGCGTGTGATAGTACACCCAGGGCTTGGCCTCGAAGATCGCGCGGCGATCAGCTTTGCCCAAGTGACCCACGTACGGCGCCCAGAAATCGGCGTACGGATCCAGAAGCTCGAAAGTTTTCGCCGTTGCCGCTTCACCCGGATTGAAGGCAATGCGAGCGTTAGAGTCGACGCTTTTGATCGCTTCGACAACCTGCAGGAACGGCCTCAGGTCCGTGGTGTTGGTACCCGTGGGTTCATCTCGAATCAGGAAGAGATAATCACTGTAGTCCAGACCAAGTTCAGCCATCTTGTTGATCCGGTTCTCGATCCCCGGAGTGTAACTGGACCATTGACTGAGGACAATCAGATCGATCCCGCGAGCTTCCATTTCGGCCTTGGCCATCGGTTTGTGCCAGACATTCATGCCATGGTCGGTGTAGTCCTGCAAATACACTTCGCCCTCGGGTGGCGCCGTCCAACCCCAATTCAAAATCGGACTGGCCGGGGCAATCTCTATTTCCGACACACGGATGTTCAGATTGACCGTTCGTGTGGGTACACCCGCCGACCAGATGGTGACTTCGGCCGTGTAATCGCCGGCAGGCACATCCTTTGAGTCGATCGTCAGCCAAATACCGGCCACGTTGTAAGTGGGCAGGGTGATATCCGGACGATTCATGAGCATGAACGGAGTCCAGGCCGATTTTTCTGTGCCATAAGGCGCAAACCCGATCACGCGCCAATCGACGACATCTTCGAACGTACCGTTGGAGCCTGTTAAAGGGCCGGTGTGAATATTCAGCGTCACATGCTCGCCGCTGACACTGCGCAGGAACAACGCCTCCGAAACGACCGAATCTCGTGCCATGAGCAAATCGCGTTCGACTGTGTGTCCCTCGACCTCCTCAAGAATCGGCCATTTCCCCTGTGTCAACGGTGAGAATGCGTCAAAACGCGACAACCACAACATGTAAACATCCTGATCGGGGTTCACCCCCAGGGCGATGGCGCGGTTGCGGTAATTGGAGACGGAAAACTGCTGCAGCGCCTGGGCCTGCCGTGCAACCCGCACCGGGTTGGCCACCATGTTCCAGGTCGTGTCAAAAATCACCTGCCGCTCGGGTTCTCGGTAGTCCGGTGGATTCGACTCGTCATACTCCAGTAAAGCCCATTCATCGATCTTCTGTCTCCAGAACTGGCTGCTCAAGTCGAACAACTCGGGGTAATCCCACCGCTGTTCCCAGTCCACGGGGCGCAGGGCCCATGTCGACCAAGTCGCTTGCTCGGCCGCTGTGAGCAGGTGCGTAGTGGTCCACTGGATGCCGTCGGCCGGACCGGAGTTGCGAATCGCGTTGAGTGCCGCGGACTCCGGAGCATCCTCAGAAATCTGGTCGGTCAAGTAAATCGAATTAATCCGACGCTGACTATAGCCACTCGGCCCATCTCCATGGTGCCACCAACGCGTCACGTGTCCCAACTTGATGATGTAGTCACCCGCCGTCAGATTGACCATCATGTCTTTCCACCACAACCCGTTGTGAGCGACGGCGAAATCGTAGATCTCGTCCTTCAACACAGGACCCGCCTCGACATTGCTGGCGTCATAGACACGGATTTCTGTCACCCCGGTACCGGTGGTCCATCCCTGATACGAGACCCACAGCCGGTAGAACCCATCGGCCGGAACATGCAGCGGCATGTCGACCGTAGGACCTCCATCGCCACCATGGCTGCCCAGATAGTTACCATAAACGATCCAGCCATCTCGTTCGGATTCCGGCAGTAATTCGGGGTCAATCAGGACCCGGTTGGCATGCGTGGGCGCGGCTAATTGTGAGACAGGTAACAACTGATCCGCGGTGTACCCCTGGTTGGCAACGTACGTGTGAAACTCCTGAATCCGTTCTGCATTGCGACCGAAATGCCACATCGTACCACCCAGCGAGTGACGCTGGGTGGGGCCCATTGGTTCGTCAACAATCCCCCGGTCGTCCTCCATAAAAAGATAAGACAGACTGACCCAACCGGAGGTGCCACCTATCGAATCTACCACCACGGCCTGAAACGTGTGTGCCCCTTCTTCAACAGGTGCTCCCAGCAGTGACTCCAGACGTGCTGTGTCCAGAATGAACGAACCGTCTGGCTGAACGTCGGCCAAGAGATCGATGTATTCATTGGTGGACACCTCGCCAAAACGACCGAGCAAGTAAGTCACCGGCAAGGTCGATGTAATCTGACCGGTGATGCCCGGGTCCTCGGTCACATAATCGGCCACTCCCGTGTCGTTCAACAGGTCCAGCGTCAGGACCGGGACCTGCGAGCTACCTGTCGGTCGCAGTTGGTCGCCGGAGGTGGCATCCTCCGCTTCTTCATCGCCGGCCTCCA
>PBTE01000076.1 GCA_002726515.1 Planctomycetaceae bacterium
AACGCGATTAATATCGCGATGACCGCCATCACAACCAGAAGCTCCACAAGAGTAAAACCAGCACGCTTTTTAGTATCACCCATAGGGAGTTTTCTCCACTCAAACGACAGGACACTGGAGGGTCTTTTCGAAGCTAAAATACGAAGATTATTATCCACAAAATTTCATTCCCGTGCAAGACATTACTTTACCCAGTATGACTCTGCTGTTTTTCCTGACATACCGCCGCAGAATTCCCATCATTCGACTAAATGATTCCGGACCCAGGTCAATTCGACCATTTCGACCTGACTGTTTACACGCTATCCATTCACGAAGGCCCGGTTCATGATGTCCGAGCAGCGCCTGCAGGGCGTTGGAAATGGCAGTGATAAGGGTTACCTTTCTTTGAAGGCCCCTGGGGGGGTTGATTTTTCCGCCAAGAGACACTCCACCGGGAAAGGGAGTGATGGCAGCATATTTTGCTGGCAAACCCCGTAGCATGCCCATCCGCATTTCACCGGGGGAGCCTCGCCGATTTGGACCGAGCCGATCATCTGTTCCAGTGGCGGCACATGAACGATTCTTGTCCCGGCGGGGGAAAACAAGGCCGCACTGCAACGGATTCGAACCAGACGCCGTACAAACGCACGAGGACTCCGACTGCGCGGCACGCTGGAAAAGAAACTGATGACTGCCAGGTGGGCACAGGTGAGAGTTGTTTTTAAGCGGCTTGAACAGCAGCCAGCCCGGCCTCAACTGGAAGGACTTCCCAACGCAGCGGCGAAATACAATTTTGAATTGGGGCGGGCTAATACGGCGGGATCGATTGCCCATCGTCCGGGTGGATCAACTTCGTCCAGACCGCAATTTCGTCAATGTCCAACCTGAAAGTTCGCACGCTGCCATCCGCAAGCGCTCCGTTCATGACGTCAACATGGTGGGTCCCGGCGCGGAACAGGCCATTGTGGATACTATTGGCATGGAGCGGCGGTCCCAGGGCGTTCCCCGAGTGGTCATTCATAGCCTTGTAGTAACCTTTATGTGGGTGATCGAGGGGTACAATATGTGCAAACATTGGTGAACCTGGGTGCGGGTTAACCATGCCCGGATAATTCCAGTCTGCACTGCCTGTATACTCTCCGAACATGATCGTATTGGTTGTCCCATCCGGAACCGTCTCCACTGTGTAGTAACTTTTCCAACTACGCCAAGAGCCACATCGCCAGTAACACCACCCGTAGTCCGTAGGGCTCCCTTCATGTGCGCGGTTGTGACCTAAAAGCAGATAATTGACAGCGTAGCTGATGTGGGTGCCGTCGTTCCGCTGGCTGCGTGGATCGGTAGGACAACGGTAGGCATCGACGTGTCCACGCTCCCGCCAGATCGCACCTTTTTTAAGTTCCGGGTGGCCAGGGAGTTTTGCCCACTTAGTATCCGTTTCCCCTCCTTCGACGTCCCACATGATCGGAGAACCGAGACCGGGCTTTCCGCAATGTTGAATCGTCTCATCGTACATCTCCTGCCTTTCCATGAACGGCAGCAAGGTATGATGCAGACTCGAACAACATCGGTCTGTCATGCGGGCGAGTTCGGGAAACTCGCTGTCGTTTGCAGCGATAAAATTGTGAACCGCGATTGCCTGCTGCTTGAGGTTGTTCGCACATTGAATCCGATTCGCCGCTTCCCGTGCCATCTGGACTGCGGGTAACAACAACGCGATTAATATCGCGATGACCGCCATCACAACCAGAAGTTCCACAAGAGTAAAACCAACACGCTTTTCATCATTACTCATAGGGAGAATTCTCCGCTTTCAAGTGCAAAGCATCAACCAAGACGGTCAATTTTAACCTTGCACGACTACAAATGCAAGGAAGACCCCGTCGGAAACTTGCCGATGTGAAGAATCCGTTTTGGAGACCAGTACAGCATCCTACCGAATCAGCGAGCATCCAAAGGACACCGGCACTTTCTCAATGCAAAGCGACGACTAAGGATAGGTGCGACACGCGGTCAGTATCTGTCGCTCAATTTGAGGGCAACGGAACAGTACTTTTCTAATTCCACCCCCGCCACGACCTGCCTTTTTTGGTTTTGTATTTCAAAATGGACACTACCACCAAACGGATTTTATGGTCTCGAAAAACCTTATCGTGGGGCACGCCTCCACCTGCGTTTAGCCCACGAGACCCGCCGATATCACAATCAAAATGTCCGACAACTCGTTTGTCTGGTTTGACCGGACAACCTGCCAATCTTTTCCTGTACCTTTTGAACGGGCAGGAGCCTTTGTTCAAAAAACAGGACGCGTGGAAGCTACCGACCTGCAGCAGCCGATCGATTGCAGTGCAGGATCACAATCATTAGAATCAACAGTGATTTCAAGCCGTAATCCCGAAGAGAAAAAAGCAAGTCATGAGTGATCGCCTCGTATACTTCAACGGTCAACACGTTCCGGAGAGTGAAGCCCGGGTTTCTATTTTCGACTCGTCTCTCATGTTTGGCGACATGGCGTTCGAGATGACACGAACGTTTAATCAACAGCCGTTTCGACTGCGATCCCACCTCGACCGACTGTATGCATCCCTCAGGTTGCTCGAGATCGACTGCGGAATGACAATCGATGAGATGGAACAAGTCACGCATGAAACGCTCCGGCTCAACCTGCCGACTGAATCCGCGGATATGGATTGGCAAATCATGCATAACGTCTCCCGGGGGCCTCTTTCCATCTACAAAACCGCTTTCCCCGAGGACTTGCGCCCGACGGTTTCGGTCAACTGCTGGCCGTTGATTACACACAATGGGGGCTTCGCACCAAACTACAGTTCGGGTGTGGATTTGATGATCCCGTCCCAGCAGGCCCTGCCATCGCACCTTGTCGACATGAAAGCCAAAACACGTAGTCGCCTACATTACCAAATGGCCCAATTGCAGGCCGCGCGGGCTGGCGGCAAGTGGCCCGTGCTGCTGGATCCTGACGGCTTCCTTGCCGAAGGCCCGGGTTGGAACATCTTCCTGGTGCGCAAGGGGGTGCTCTACACACCCGAACCCCGTAACATACTCTGCGGCGTGACTCGCGGTACAATCATCGAACTTGCGCAGGATGCGGGGATTGAAGTTCGCGAAGCGAACCTGGGCCATTACGAAGCGCTAATGGCGGAGGAACTCTTCTGCGCGTCCACTTCATTCTGCCTGGTTCATGCCGCTACCTTTGAAGGACAACGCGTCGGAGAAGGCGCACCAGGACCTGTTTTCAGCCAACTGCTCGAGTCCTGGAACCGCCTCGTGAATCTTGATATTGTGGCCCAGGCGAACGAGTATGCCCACAGGTTACCCGCCTGGGAGGCACAACACCTGGAAGGAACACCGGTAGGTACGAAGTGAACGTTGGTCGCCCATCTTCCTCCTGACGTGCTACAATTGGTCATGACGGTCCCGCAGACAACCGGACCGCCAAGTCCTGGCACAGCAGGGAAGTGGATGACGAATGACGAACGACTCACTGGCGCCGGATGACCAATCGCCTGACTCGATCCACCCTTGGCGTACGAAGTGGCGGCGTCTGCGGTTCGAACTCACCAGTGCCCTGGCCACGCAGCCCTGGGCGTACCTGGCGGTGTTGCAAATTTATCTGCGCGTCTTTCGGCGAGATCCGATCGGATCGGCTGTCGGCAAAAACACCGAGATCGTCATCGAGGGATTCCCTCGCTGTGGCAATACCTTCGCCGTCTTTGCGTTCTGCCAGGCGCAAACGCGTCTCCGCAACATTGCCCATCATTGTCACTCGTCACCCCAAATTCTCGCAGCGGCACGACGAAAAATCCCAACACTCGTTCTAGTAAGAGATCCACATGGAGCCGCGACGTCGTATCTGGTACGGTGTCCGTACCTGACGGCGGCCCAGGTACTGAAACAATACGTTCGTTACCACCAACAGATCCGCTTCTATTCCAATTCATTCGTCGTGGCCACATTCGATGAAATCACAACTGACTTCGGGGCCGTCGTCCGGCGAGTCAACAAAAAATTCGGCACCGACTTCGACCAATTCGAGCACAACGAAGAAAACGTTGCTGAATGTTTTCGGCGACTCGATGAATTCAACAAAACAGAATCAAAGGCCCCGGCCGTCCGTGCCGCGCGGATCAACCGTCCCAGTGCGGCAAAAGAAGCGTTGAAATTAGAGGCAGCTCGTAAAATCGACGCACCGGAACTCGCCCACCTGTTGAACGAGGCACTGCAGATTTTCGAGGAATTCCGCTCGTGGTCCGGCGCGACGGGCGGCGAGACTTTCTACAGGCAATCCGAATGACCAACGGATCGTACACACCCGGTGGAGCCAGGCTGCTCGCATCGAACATCGTGTACTCCACGGTGTCCATTGTAACTGGCAGCGTCGCCCTGTTTGTCGGTAACTGGGCCGTCATCCACTGGTACGGCTCTGGCTTTCATGGAAATCTGGTGTGGCTCATCTCGGTCACCCAGATTGCGCTCGTGGCCAGCGATTTTGGCCTGGCAAACAAAGCCGGTGTGAGAACCATCGCCCGTCTGCGTGCGGAAGGAAGCGATCGGTTAAATCAAGCCGTGTCGTCCGTGGTCTACGTGCCGATTTTCGTGGCGGCAGTCCTGGCCGCTTGCATGTTCATGTTCGGGGAAATCCTGGCTGACGCGCGCCCGGGCGTGGACGCGAGCCTGGTCCGGTGGGCCGCCAGCTGGATCGTTCTATCGGGGGGGATCCGCGCCTGCCGTGCGGTGGCCATCGGATGCGAGCGTTCGTTCAACATCCTGCTGATGGTACCTCTAGCCGAAATCCTGAAAACCACGTGGATCTTCGTCTGTGCAGCGGCCAATTTCCCCGCCGAAGCCGTCTTTTACGGTTGGACAGGAGCCTGGGCGGTGGCCCTGGCCGTGTCGCTCGTTCGGCTGCGAACCCTGCTACGCGAGTTCGCAATGGTGATCAGCCTGACTGCTATCCGTACTGCGGATACGGTGCGGGTTGTGCTGGAGGCATTGCCATTCCACGTTCAGTTCGTGGGTCTGATCGGACTTCCTTTCATCCTGCAATTGATCCTGGGGAGCTGGTATGTGGCGGAAGAATCAACGACCCGTCTGGCGATCAGCAGCTTTCAGGTATGTTTTTCGTTGGCTCTGATCCCGCGACTGCTGGGAATGCCGATTTCGACCTCCCTGTTGCCGCGCATCGTGCACCTCTCGGCGACCCCGGAAGATGGTCACGACCAAATTGATGCAATTCTGCAGCAGCTCACACGTCTCTTGGGTGTCGCCGGCACCTTGGTGTTTGCCCTGCTTTGTACATGGGGGCCGGCACTCCTGACATTTCTGTATCCGGCGGAGTACGCGGGGGCCACGGTGACACTGCTGATCCTGGTGGCAGCCGTCGGAATCGACAACTACAGCTTGCAACTCGACCAGGTTTTAATGGCGACACAATACGCAAAAATTGTCGCATTTCTGGAAGTGTTGCGTTATGGCACACTGATCCTGGCCACGTGGTTTCTCGTACCGGAATCCGGTGTAACGGGAGCAGCTGTGTCGGTGCTCATTGCCTCCGGGATCAATGTCGCAGGAAAGGTTGTAGTCACCTGCAGGACGTTCTCACCCCTGGGCCTCGGTCCATTTGCGCAAACATTGTTCGTGGGTGGTCTGATTACCGCCACGTTGCTCAGTGGACACGCCGCCCTATGCATGCCGGTGTGGGCTGTCGGCGCGTTGATCCTGGGCCTGCTCCGTCCTCGCGAAATCTGGGGGTGGGTACTACAAGCAAAAACAATCGTGTTGACCGGCGCCTGAAGCGGGGTCAAGTGAACCAGAGAGATAGCGTCGACCGAGTACAGCGCAAGATCAAGCTGTCACGCTTCAGGATATTGGTTCATCTTTTGGCTCGACACGATCATCCTGAGAATGCCCGCGGGATTCGTAAGTTCGCTGGGCCTCCAGGATGGCAAGTCTCCGCACCATAAGAGTTACTTCGCGTCTGAGGCGCAGCAACCGAATGTATACCATCCAGAATCCCACCAGCATCGCCACAACCCCGCAGTAGGAAACCAGGTCGGCACCGCGTCCAATGCCGAGAAAATGGGCCAGCGACGACATCTTGTTCGGCCAGAGGCAGGCACCCCCAACCGCAATCCACAAGCCGCACCAGAAAAAACACGCTCCACGGCGCATCCAGTGCCGGAGGTGGGCTACAACAGTAGCCCCCGATAATAGTGTCAATCCAATGATCGCGACCACTTGAAAGTTGTTCACTTTGACGTCCTGCTGAGCAAGTAGTCAAACACAATTCGAAACGCGTTCCAGGGGGACTGCCCCTTCGTCAGGGAACGTTTCGTGTAGCGAATGCTAACTGGAACTTCTTGATAAATCAAACCGGCGTTTGAGATGATGTCAATCAATTCGCTCGCATGCGCCATTCCATCGAGCGTGATGCATATTTGCCGAGCCGCTTCCCGTGAAAACGCACGGAGTCCGTTGTGCGCATCGGTCAACTTCACGCCACTCGATATCCGCGTGAAGAAAACACCAAGCCGCAATGTCATCTTCCTGACCCAAGGGATCCCGATCGACTCGCCCAAAAATCGAGAGCCGAGGCACACGTCACATTCTCCACGATATATCGGCTGCAACAACCGAGGAATGTCTTCCACCTGGTGCTGACCATCCGCATCAAATGTGACAATAAACTGCGCACCGCGAGAAAGGCTGAATTCGATACCCGTCTGTAAAGCTGCACCCTGGCCTCGATTCAGCACGTGTCGCAACACATAAGTCGCTTCGCGCCGAGCGGTATAGTAAGTCTCATCCGTCGAGCCATCGTCAACCACAACAACATTGGCACGCGTCAGCCTCAGCTCGTGGATGACTTTCTCAATACAGGCGTTTTCGTTATAGGCCGGAACAACGATATACGTCTGCTGCATCACGTCACTGGACAGCACTGTTTCGTTCATAGCCTCAGACCTGGAAACTCCCGACCATCCGCTGGCAAGATGGACCTAGCCGTATTACCCGAGCAAGTTTCGAACATATTTCCATGTCAACTTCAGTCCCCCCAGTCGCCTGTCTGCAGGAAGGTGCGTGTGAAACGACTCTGGTCCAGCTAACATTCTTGGATTCGATTCTGTCGGGGTCAATCACCATTCTCAGGTTGACACTCCTTGATTCACTACTGAAACATTTTGCTGCGCCACGACCTTCCGGAAACAACATGTCGACTGCGTAGGACGCACATTGGATGATTTCGGTCTGGACGGTCTGCAATTTTGGTACTGGTGATCGATAGACTTCGGGACCAGAGGTGATCGCAACTTCTTTTTCGGCTGCTCGGACGAAGAGACCACGACAAAGTGTACCCCGCGTCTTGCTGATCGCAAATCTTTTTGTTGTCGTGCCGAAATCACCGCTCTCCGGATCCTACAGGCGGCAAAAAGAACCTGGGGCCTTCTAATGAAATCCGAACAAAAGGCAACCACGGCGGGCTGCTGATTCGTCCATCCTTGTCGCTGTGCACATCCACTTGATCATTTGCATACATCGTTTCCGGACCGTCCGTTCAGAGTCAAGAAAACAAAGAACCATGACATTGCACCGATCATCAGGTGTCGATCCCGTAGGAAGCCAAACGGGATGCATCTTCTCAGCCCATGTACTGATGATTGCCAGTGCGCGGAATATTTCGCGCGCGATTGACTACCACAAATCATCCTGCTCGTACCCAAAGTCGATTAAAAACTTGCCGATTTTATTTTTGTAAATCTCTTTCAAATGCGGAGTAAAATGATTTCGCCAATCTCCGGCCACTCCTTTGCGAAAGAAACTTTTCTGGCTTTCCTCCCCCTGGTGGCGCCCACGACTCAATCTGTCAAAACGATGTTCCTCTACAATTCTGTCAATCGTGTTGTGCGAGCTATCCAGTTCAAAATGTCCTGCTATGCGGGCCAGCACCACTGGAGTGTCGGCCACCATGTCTTCGTACCGCACCACAAGGCCACGTTCGGGGTCGCGATTTGTGTGCCATGAACGGATCCACTCGGCGAAGGGCAACAGGAGATGATCAGAAAACGCGGTCAATCCATCTGACAGAGAAAGTTTGGAATACGTGTGATAGTCCGGGTGCCAACGTGTCTGCCGCACGTAATAGTAGTGACTCAGTGCCACGTCACGCAGATCACGATACAAGATGACATAATTGATCCCGGCGGCGTTCAACAGTGAAGCGTTATGAACCGATCCATGCACGTGCATTTTGGTAATGACCAGCATCTGATCAAAGCGTGAAAACATGTCTGCTGGCAAATCATAATCGTGACTGCCGCCGGTCGCCATTTCGTAGTCACTCACATCAGGAATCAGCAGATTGTGAAATCCCGAGTAGCTCGTGGCCATCTTCTCCAGCCACGTTGTACCACTCTTGGGAAGTCCCGCGATGAACAACAACTTTTGCGGATAGCGGTCACCGAATCCTCGATACCCCTGCCGACAAGCGTAGGCCTGCAACAGATAACGTGGATAAACTCCCACACGTTTGGCCGCTCGGGCAACGGGCGCAGGCAGGAAATTCACCAGGTGTTCAAGTTTCTGTTTCGAGATCATCGCTTTACAATCCGGCAAAACAGACGCCCGCGGCCCTCACCGAGGTATCTTCGCGTTTCAACAAGTATGACACCAAATGGGCACCGATGAAGCTGCCAATTCCGCCCACCACCAGAAGCTGAGTATTGGTCATTCATCTTCTCTTCGATCCTGGTTGGTGTCCCGGAAGCCACACCGGCAACAACATGGCAAAGTAGCCGGTCCATTCGGTTGTTCACTTACCCAGCCAGCGCATCAATTGATAAGTACCCACGATCTTGGCTCGATTGAACCGGTGACACAAAACAGCCAGCGGGAACTGTGCCCCGTACTCAATCGCAACGTCCAGACACTCCCGCGTCCCCGTGATGAAGTCACCACCCGTCTTACTGTTGGTGTACCACCGGAAACTGGCCAAATACTGGTCGACAAATCTTCCCGGCCAGCGCGCCCCTAGCCGCAACCAATATTCGTAATCCATAGCATGCTGCAGTTCCACCCGTGGCAGGCCGACCTCTTCACCCGCCTCGCGACGCCAGAAAACACCCATTTGCGAGATCCAATTCTCGCTGAGCAACTTGGAGTACCGAAAGGGATTCATTCGAAAATTCTTGTACCACGTGATCCAGCGCCGGAACTCACGATCATATTCGTCGATAATGCGAACCTTTCCATAGAGCCATTGTGTCTCTGGTTCATCACGGAAAATCTTACACACGGTCTGCAGGCAACCCGGTTCATAGACATCGTCGCTGTTCAACCAGCCAATCACCTCGCCAGTTGCAACACGCAGACCCTTGTTCAATGCGTCGGCTTGCCCTTGATCCGGTTCGCTCACCCAGTGCACATCATTCCCATGATTCTGCAAAATCTCGACTGTCTCATCCGTCGAACCACCATCCATGACAATCACCTCCACCTCAAAATCCCCGGACTGACTGAGAATCGAATCCAGTGTCCGCTGTAGGAAACAGCCCTGGTTATACGACGGTGTGACGATCGAAATCTTCATTGCTTCCGCTATTGCTGATTTGGCTCGTTAAGGCCGGTAGTGCGGCCTGACATTGTTCAACCCGGCCTGTCTGTCACGAATCCATATCTCGTGATCTTTTTCCGCGTCCTCCTGACGGTGGAAATCCATAGCGGCCAGGACGTCACGAAGTTTGCCGGCTGTGGCAGACTGGCTCTGCAGGCAGACTCCCCGGACATTAAAATGGTCAACACTTCGACGGAAGATGGATTCGAAGACGGATTCCATGTTTTCTTCCACCATCCCTCCGGTACAACGGGTCATGAAGTACCTCACGTCAATTCCCTTCTCCCCTAATTCAGAACGATATCGTTGGAGATAAAAATCCCGCACCATGAGCGGATGAACCGCGTTGTGGAAGGTGCTGAGCCAGCAACTGATCCCCTCGGGAGCAACGACGATGGAACCTGCCGGTAGAGTGTCGGTCAACCGCCTGGCCCACTGGTACTGGGGACTGGGAACCTTTAACCCGGGCCAACCGATGCGCAGGGGCAATCCTCGCCGCCCCACGTTCTGCTGGCTCAAGGTGTGATAGTGGGGGACAAAAACAACAAAGAGTACGAAACAGAGTAAACATCCGATGCGACAGGCCCACGCCCAGCGCGGAACAAAGGTGACCGCCTGTAGCGGCATCGTCAGAACCAGGACCGTCAGAATCGGTAGCGGCACGGCCCATAACACGCGCCAATAGGTCCGCGTTCCAATCAGGTTTTGGCTGACCCACTCACCCAGATAGGGATTTAATAACACGAGCCAAACAACCGCGGGCACAATCAGTGCGAATCTCTGTACCACGCCCCGCCGACAGCAAGCCCAGGCGGTCGCCACCACGACGAGTGACACAAGAAGCAACCGATGATTACCCAGCACGATATTCCACGCCTGTAAGAGCCGTTCGTCTGGCTGCTTTGGTTCAAGCGTGGCTCGGATCCTGGCTGTCATGGCACCTTTGAATAACAGGCCCACCGCCAGGACGTAGCCGGATGACAGAACTCCCAACGCAAGCGTTCGCAGGGAACTGGTGCTGGGTTTTAACGCACAAACCACTGCCAACGTCGCTGCCAGCGGAGCCGCCCAGACGGCAGTGGCACTACATCCCATCGCTGCAACCTGGGATGCCATGAGCAAAATCCAGCCGGAGAGCGAGGGGCAAATAGCGAACCGGATTCCGTAAGCGTAGATCAGTGGTAAAAAAGTGTACAGAAAGACTCCCTTTCCAAACCACAACTTAACGAAGGACCAGTTTCCAAACGAAAGATGTGTTTCTCCCGACGCCAACAGGACCACCATCACCCCCGCCACCGACCACGTCCAGAAACGAGGAGTCAGTATCCGAAAAAGCTTCGCGTGGGCAAGTGCCATCAGGATTGCACCCACGGATGCTGAAATCCAGTGAAAACAATACATCGCTGGAATGCGGGTCAAATAGGACATGGCACCGTTCATCAGTTCGTAACTGTGACATCGATAGATGGGTAGCAAAAGCGGCAGCCCCTCGACACCGTGCATCGTGTCTCCGATGAGCAGCGGATCGTGCGGATGATCGGCCGCTGCCACCGCTAAATTGACGTAAAATACATCGTCAAATGCCGGTCGATGAGTAATCAGTGTCACGAACATGCCGACAGCCGCCAGCAGCCAGAGTGTCACCTCGGCCTTACGTCCTGCTAGAGGTTCCTCCAACACGGCCGGACGGACAAGAAGGAAAACTCCCGCAGCGACCGCGAGCCATACCGAAATGAACCACCATGTCCCGATGACGTTGCCAAAGAGAACCACCATCGACGTCCCCACCACTCCACTCAGAATCCAAAGCCAGCGTGCAGTTGGACCGGTGAGCAGGTTCAATCGCCGATTTTGAATTTCCGATAGATCAAGAAACGGAGTTGGTTGAGGAACTGGTAGGGGAGCCTCTTCGGCTTCGCTGGTGGCAACTTTGCGGCGCAGCCGCCACACAATCAGTAGGATTACAGGACAGGCAAACCCATAAGCCATGATTAGATCAACGAGCGAACCTTTCATGGCGACGGTCGCATTACAGAGAACCGTCCACAAGGCGAAGGCCAACGTGGTGACGTTACAAAGACGAGCACTCCAGGGGAGATTGGTTGATCGTTCGAGCAAATCGCAAACCCCATCAACTCGTGGAAAGCGAGGTGACCATTACCAACGAGCGGAGTGATCCGAAAGCCGTCGCCCTTGGCTCCATGCACTTTACAATCATTCAACCGTAAGACGCAGAAGTGCGCGGAAAATGAGAACGCATCGCCGTTAGCCTATACTACCAATATACTTACGCGTCGACGAAATCTCAAGATGAAGGGGCACCCGTTGTTCATTGAATCGCGGAGTACCTGCCGACTATAAGGCCACTACTTTCGTTGTAGGAGTTGCAATTCACTCAACCCTCAGGAACTCATGCAGCCGAATCGCTACTGGGTCGCGGGGGCGGCTTGATTTTTACGAGCGCACCTTCATAGGGCCTGTGACAATTCTGTTTGCTACATGCCATGTAGGTCAACTTGAGAGAGACAGGCTCCGACGGTTCCGTGTTAGTGCCCAAGCGTAGTGGCAAGTAAAGCGTCACGGGGCCATCCGGATAAACCGGGAACGTGAGACCCAGGACGTCGTCAGAAATTTCTATAATTTTCTCGTCTGCCAGCAAGACACCAATTTGAGTGAACTCTTTCGGATTGGCAACGTCGATCCGTGTCGGTCTCCCCAGACCCTGGATTCCCTGAGTCGGAAGTGTGCAGCTATACAAGTGGAAGTCCGGATCGTCGGGAGTAAAAACACCACGTACGATCAACACCCCATTTTCCGCCCAGGCCGAACTCAGTTCAACCTGTACCCGCCCCTGGGGTTCATGATGAACCGTCACCTCCGACGAATATTGAAGTGCCGCCAACGTTTCAGTATTCCACGAAGACGGCGAGTCCGCCCGGTCACCGGGCCCCCGGGTCGCACTGGGAGCACAACCGCTCATCAACAACAGGAAACCGGCTGTCAAAAACAATTCATGGAAACGCGACATCATAACCCCCGTGTCTTCCATCGTGATTCGAAGCGCATCTGACTGAAAGCTCATCAAGCTCATCGAGCCATATTCGTCGAGATTTTAGCAATATTTTGGACAGAAACAACCCGCGAACCGGCTGTTCTGAAAGAGGACGCCTGTTCCAGGTGGGACACTTCGGTCAATGTCCCCGGCAGTTTGTACTCAACGTGCGGCCGGTCTTTGTTTAGGATAATAACTGCTGTTCCCTCACAAACTTTAAATTCTATCTTCGCGGAGGAAAATATGAACCGCCGTCAATGGCTACAGACTTCGACCGCGAGCGTGGCAGGGCTCGCCGTCGCGGGTTTCGGTTCGCGCCCAATCACGCCTGCACAAGCGGCCCGACAAAGGAACATTGAATCACTCAAGATTACCAATGTGGAGACGATCTTGACGGCACCGGCGGGGATCCGCCTGGTGGTCGTCAAAGTCTCAACAAACGAGCCCGGGCTGTACGGACTGGGGTGTGCAACCTTTACTCAACGTGCCCGCGTTGTGCAAACCGCGGTGGATCAGTATTTAAAACCATTTCTCGTGGGTAAAGATCCAACAAAGATTGAAGACATCTGGCAATCTTCGTTTGTGAGTTCCTATTGGCGTAACGGTCCCGTGTTAAACAATGCTTTGAGCGGAGTCGACATCGCCTTGTGGGACCTGCTGGGCAAGCGAGCCAATTTGCCACTGTATGAGTTACTCGGCGGACGGTGCCGTGACGGAGTCGATACCTATCGACACGCCAGTGCTGACACTTTCGGCCAGGTAGAAGAACAGGTGCAAAAGTACGTGGAAGACGGCTATCGGCACGTGCGGGTCCAAGTCGGCGTACCCAAATTATCGACGTACGGAGCGGGACCGCAGGCAAGGTCTTCACACCTGCCTGAAAATCAGCGCACTAACATTTGGG
Organism: Planctomycetaceae bacterium; assembly: GCA_002726515.1. Lineage (GTDB taxonomy): Bacteria > Planctomycetota > Planctomycetia > Pirellulales > Pirellulaceae. The sequence continues at coordinate 13,570 of PBTE01000076.1, forward strand.
AGCCCAAACCGTATGTACAACGGGTGCCCCGCTTGTTTGAATACCTTCGCAAACAACTGGGCGATGACGTTGAACTGCTGCACGACGTTCACGAACGAGTGCCCCCCATCCTGGCAATACAACTGGTGAAGGACCTGGAGCCGTATCGTCTGTTCTTCCTGGAAGACCCGTTTAGTCCTGAAGATATTGGCTACTTCGAACACCTGCGCAGGCAATCAAGTACTCCGATCGCGATGGGGGAACTCTTCAACAGCCCGCACGAATGGACCGGACTGGTCAGCCGGCGGCTGATCGACTTCATCCGCGTGCATATTTCGCAAGTGGGTGGTCTCACCAAGGCTCGCAAAATGGCGGCCATGTGCGAGTTCTTTGGTGTCCGGACTGCGTGGCACGGTCCGGGAGATGTTTCCCCTGTCGGCCATGCGGCCAACATCCATCTGGACCTCGTCACTCCGAACTTCGGGATCCAAGAGGCCCGCGCATTCTATCAGGAAGAGCAGGATGTCTTCCCCGGTTGTCCTCAGTTACGTAACGGGTACTACTGGGCCAATGACCAACCTGGTCTGGGAATTGACATCGACCAGCAACTGGCGGCACGGTTTCCGATCAAGGATGATCCACCATTCGACCTGCAGTGGGGGAACCTCCGACGGCGCGATGGAACTTCCGTCAAACCCTGAAATAGCAAGAGAGACCCTTGCCCCGGAACCCTTTCTCTGTCGGAATCGACGCCGATCTACGCACTACCGAACGATGATGCGCACCGTAATGCCGAATACGAACCTGAAATGATTGTTCCAAGCGATTGCGGGTCGCCAATTTAGGCAATCAATTGCGAACACTTGCCAATAATAGCGACAGTAGCCGAGGCGGGACTCGAACCCGCACGAGGGATACCCTCACGGGATTTTAAATCCCGTGCGTCTGCCAATTCCGCCACTCGGCCACGATGTTTATCCGTTGTATTGAAAACGAGTTAACCACACTCGTCAATCGGGCAGGCCGAGTAAATGATGCGCCTGGCAGGCGTCCTGACACCAAAACCATTGCTGCCCCCATCAGACGTTCACTTCTGCCGGACCACCCAGGGAGTCGGAATATCGTTGGCGGATTGGCTCAACAACTTCCCGGAGAAATTCGTCGACCTGCTGCGGAGCTCTCCCCACGAACTGAGACGCTTCGGTGGCCGCTTCGAAGTCAACTTCCCCAAACCCCGCGTCTGCCCGGAGCCGGGCGAGAAGGTCATTCGAACGACCATGCTGCTTGACTTGGGCTGCAGCAGCCTGGCTGTGTTGCCGGATTTGTTCGTGCAGGCTTTGGCGGTCTCCCCCCGCAGCAACCGCAGCCATCAGGATGTTTTCGGTCGCCATAAATGGCAATTCCTCGTTCAGTTGACGTCGGATCACTTCTGGATAAATTACCAACCCCGAGACAATATTTTGATACAGGATGAGAATCGCATCGATGGCCAGAAAAGCTTGCGGTAGTACGAGTCGCCGGTTGGCACTGTCATCCAACGTCCTCTCCATCCACTGTGTTGCCAGGGTATTGGCCGCACTGGATTGTAAACTCATCACAAAACGCGCCAGCGCACAAATTCGCTCGCTACGCATGGGGTTCCGCTTGTAGGCCATCGCCGACGAACCAACCTGTTTCTTCTCAAAAGGTTCTTCTATTTCTTTCCGGTTAGCCAGCAGCCGTAGATCCGTTGCCGCCTTGTGGGATGATTGGGCAATGCCTGAGAGCGAATCCAGTATTTGCGCGTCAACTTTGCGCGGGTAGGTCTGTCCGGTGACGGCATAAGTCTGCGAAAATCCCACTTTCCGGGCGACTGATTCTTCCAGTTTGCGAACTTTGTCGTGGTCACCCTCAAACAAGCTGAGGAAACTCGCCTGCGTTCCGGTGGTACCTTGCGTACTGCGCGCTCTCAAATTGTCCAACCGACGTTCCACTTCGGACAGGTCCTGCGCCAGGTCGTAAGCCCACAAAGTCGCTCGTTTGCCAACGGTGGTCGGTTGCGCCGGTTGCAGATGAGTCAAACCAAGACAAGGAAGATCGCGATGCTGCTGAGCAACCTGACCCAACCGGTCGATCACTCCCGCGATGCGACCGGCCAGCATCTGCATTCCCTCACGAAGCACAATCAAGTCCGTATTATCGGTTACAAAACAACTGGTCGCACCAAGGTGGATGATTGGTCTGGCATCAGGGCAGACATCTCCATAAGCATGCACGTGCGCCATAACATCATGTCGTAACTGACGTTCGTATTTTGCTGCTGCGTCGAAATCAATGTCGTCCACGTGATCCCGCAACTGCTGGATCTGCGTTTCCATGACGGGCAATCCCAGTTCGTGTTCTGCCTCAGCCAAGGCAATCCACAAGCGTCGCCAGGTGGAAAATTTCTTCTGGTCGCCCCAGAGATGGCCCATCTCCAGGGAGGCATAGCGAGAAATCAGTGGGTTTTGGTAGACGTCCTGCGACATGATCTCATTCACCCGGCAAAAGTGTGGTTCAGAATAGGCAATTCACGCGACACTGGTGCCCACCCGGAATTGCAGATCGCCGAGTGGAAACGCAGCTCGATACCAGTAGTGTCTCACATATTTGTCAAATCATCGATGCCCCCTGGACCAAGCAAGTTGTCCATCGCTGACGAGATTTGACGAGAATGTGTCACGAGGTTGGAATAGACTCGACAAATACGGTGGCTGACAGGCAACTTTTGAAAGAGCTGGCTATCGGTCAACGGACGTACGCGATCTTGCGATGAATCGAAAAAGAAATTCTGCCCTTTCGAAGGGCCTCCGGTGTGCGGACGATAGATGTGACGTGCGATGTCGACGCGTAGAGGAATTTCCGCGAGTTCATCGGGCAGCACCTTACGGAGCGTTGCTTCCACCAGTTCAGGCTCGCTAAAGATACTACTTTGCTCCGCGTCACCTGCTGAAAACACGAGTGATCGTTGACAAACCATCTTCCAAGGCGTTGATCTTTCCAGAATTTGCTGCCACCGCCGGCCCAAACCGCGTTTGGTTTGATCCTCGGATGTCGCCCACCCTCGAACATCAACCAACAGAGACCACTCTGTAAAAGATTGATAGCGGTCCAAACATTCCATGGGATTCCCCGGAAACAGGTAGGTTTTACTGTCGGTGAATAAGTCCGCAAGCGCCAAATCAATCGATCGAACGGTGCGATGAAAATACACCGTACTGAACAATTCAGCCCTTACACGCATGAAACGGAGCAGACCACCCAGGCCACGGTCATGAATCGTGAGCCCCTGCGGACTGAAGAAACTGTAGTGCAGTAATCGATCCAGGTCGAAGGCCCGCGAACTGTAGCCGGACATGTAAGCATCGCGTAGTACAAAGTCCATGTTGTCAACGGTGTAGATCCCACACAACAAGCTCCGCAAGCCAGCCAGCCAAGGGGGAAACTCTCTCGTGTCGTCCCCCCGGGGTCGTGTAATCAGCCAGGCAATCTCTGCCGGGTCCAACTGTTCCGAGGCACATAACTCACTGAAAGGATTACGACGAAGTCCGCGGATGAGATCACCCAGATCGCCTTGAATGATGGCAGCACCCAGGGTTTCATGGGTCAGGTCGAAGTCTGCCAGATAATGGGCGTCAAAGAAATGGCCAAAAGGACCGTGTCCCACATCGTGTAACAGTGCAGCCATCCGCAACAACGACTCCACGTACCCGCGGCTGGGTACGTCCGCGAAGTTCTCATCGAGGCTCTGATAGAGACTTTGGACGGCTCGACTGGCCAGGTGCATGGCCCCGATCACATGTTGAAACCGTGTATGTTCGGCGGTGGGAAAGACCCACCATGCCGTTTGAAGTTGATGAATTTGGCGTAATCGCTGCACCCAGGGATGATCAATGATGTCACGTTCGGTGATCTCGTCGGTAGCGACTCGACCCGACGAAAAGGGAATGTACCCGTGAAGCGGATCGTGACTCAGGCTTTCGTCAATATATCGTTTCATAACACCTCATTGTTTCAGTGCACGCCCGACCGGTCCAATCATGAAACACGGCGAATCCGAGATGCCTCATGACAAGTTCTTCATCACTCGGACCATTTAAAAAGTACCAAATTCCAAGTTTCCAAGCGCAGTCCGTTGCCCTGGTTTTCGACAACACCACGCCGCCGCCAAGGAGAATCCTTTCACCGTCAGCTTTCTTGTCCTGCTGCTAGCGGTAGGCGTTCCACTACGCAAACGATTGCAGCGCCTGGCAGCAAATATCAACCCCCCGTAGCAACTGCCAAGTACCCCCTGCCCCTTTCTAAATGCCATTTTTTTGCTATACTTCCGCCTTCTGAGGTTTGTTGGCAACGACTGCACCAGTTTGGTACTCCGACTACCCATCTGGAAGGACCAATCGTGCCCCCGCCAGCAAACTTTTGAGCCGAAAACGGGAAACAAAGTGATTCCTGATGCGACACCGAAGGAGGTTGAGGGTGCGCCACAACAAAACGCCTATTTTTGGTCCCACGAGGGTTTTCGTGCAACTGGCATGGGCCTGCTTGATCTGGGGTGGTCTGTCAGTGACAGCCACATTTGCCGTCCGTCCGGGGGAGTCACTGTTACCCAACACGAGCAAGTTCAGTCTCCAGATCTCTGATCTTCAAGAGTTGCAGACAAAATTCAATAGGACTCAGATGGGACACCTGGTCAATGATCCTCTCATGCGACCGTTTGTGGATGACTTACGGCAGCAGATCTCGCAACGGCTAAAAGATGAAGATGTCCGTATCGGGATGACCTGGGAAGACATTGACTTGGTTGCCGGCGGCGAAGTCTGCCTGGCGCTAATACAGCCTGATGGCAAAAAGGACCAGCACGCTTCGGTGGTCATTGTCGACATTTCGGGACACGAGCAGGAGATGAAGAGACTCTGGGCCAAAATTCATCGCGACCAGACGGGTCCCGAGAATTTGGCCAAATATACTGAAGAAACGATTCCGGGAACCGAGACACTCCTGAAAATCTATACCCAAAAGCCGCGCAAAGACGACAAGCAGGCGGAAACAAATTTTTACTTTCTCTACGAGAATCAGCTGGTCGCCACCAACCACAAGGGAGTGTCCACCGGCATCCGCCGCCGAATGCAAGGAGATCACCAGGAAATTCTGGCGAACGTCGAGGCATATGTTGGATCCATGCAAGGTGTCGCGAAAGAAGCGGACGGCCTGAAACCTGATGCACGCTGGTTCATCGAGCCTTTCGGACTGATCGATGTGCTTCGCGCCATCCAGGGAGGTCGACAAGCCCGTGGGGTCGATTTTGTCAAGATTCTAGCCGACACAGGATTCAAAGCCATTCAGGGTATCGGGGGCCACATCAACCTGGCCGAAGGCAAACGAGAAATTCTGCATCGTTCGCTCATCTACGCACCCGCCGTCGAACGTACACCAGGGGACACTGACACCGCCAAATATCGAGATGCTGCTCGCATGTTGCAATTCCCCCATGCCAAGGACCTGTTCCCGCAAGCATGGATCCCCCGTGAATTGGCGTCGTTTTTCAGCGTCAATTGGAAAACACGCGATGCGACAACCTACGTAGAACCGATTGTCGACACGTGGCTTGGTGGTGCAGACGGCGAAGGAACCTATGAAGACATCAAAATCAGTTTGCGTGACGACGAAAGCGGCCCGCAAATTGACGTTGACAAGGACTTCTTTCCGCACCTTGGAGATCGGTTGCTGTGGCTCACCGACTACGAGACACCATCTTCACCCACCTGTGAACGTGTGATGCTGGCGATAAAAATCAATGATCCGGATAAACTACAAGCGACCATTCGTAAAATTATGGACTCGGATCAAAATGCGACAGAGCACGTTAAACATGGACTCGTGGTGTGGGAAGTTATCGAAGAAGAAACCGAGCAGGTCGCGTCTCCGGAAGTTGACGGGTTAAACGTGTTTGGCTTTGGAGAGGAATTCGAAGATGATTTCGAGGATGAGGAAGAGTCGCTGGAACCGCTCTTTCCCTACAAAGTGACCACAGTCGTTCATGACTACTTGATCATAGCAACTCACATGGAACTGTTGGAAAGCATGCTGACCAACCATGCTACGGCAGACCAATTGGGATCAAGTCTCGACTACCAGTTGGTTCAAAAAGATCTGGAAAGACTCGGTGCCGACATGGACTGCCTGCGATTGTTCAGTCGTACAGCCGAGGAAATCCGGCCCAATTATGAACTCGTCAGCCAGGGGAAAATGCCCGAATCCGAGACCCTCCTGGGCAAGTTCTTGAATTGGATACTCTCTCCTGACAACGACGACGAATTTCGTGAACAGGAAATCGACGGTTCGAAGATGCCTGACTACCAAATCGCGCGCCGCTACCTGGGGCCGACGGGGTTGTATATGCAAACCAAAGAAGATGGTTGGCTGATCGTCGGATCCCTACTGCCCAAAGACGGTCTGCTGCCCGCCACTCGGATTGCCGATGAAAGTGCCAAGACACCGTAGCATTTCAGGGAAAACTGGTGACGGTGAGCTAGACGTCAATGGAAGCCGTTTCATACACATCCGGTCAGGCGATTCATTTCTCCTGTTGCCCGACAGAACGGCTCGTGAGATTTTTCTCCGCCACGTTTTGATTGAGATAGTAGTGACATAAGGCAACGGCTAAGGCGTCGGCCACATCATGTGGTTCGGGGATCGTGCGGAGCCCCAGTTCCCTCTGAACCGCTAATTGAATCTGTGCCTTGGGCGCGTGCCCGTTGCCGCTGACAATTTTCTTGACCTTCGTCGCCGGGTAGTGTCGTACAGTCATTCCATGCTGGGCGGCCGCCAGACAAACAACGCCCCTGGCATGTCCCATCAGAATGGCCGTTCTGGGACGTTGATAGTGCCCGTACAACTCCTCCAAGGCCAGCACGTGCGGCGTAAAACTCTCGATAATTTCAACCACACCTTCGTGAATCTCAAACACACGTTCCTTCAGCGAATTGCGTGAGCGACCATAAATGACACCCGCTTCACAAACACTCAAGCCCGCACCGGTTGTTTCCAGGACGCCATAACCCGTGACATTCAATCCCGGGTCAATTCCGAGGATGCGTTGCGATTGTTTCTGACCGGCTTTAGCGTTCATGACTTATTCACGATCGATGAACAGGAATGCAAAGACTTTTCTGAGCACCAACCTGTCGGGAGTTGTCGAATTTACTACTTGCCGTGTAGCTCTCACCAGACCCGCAATTCGCCTCGGACGACAGATACCAGCGATGGCCTTTGAAATGTGTGTGATTCAAATTCCGAACTAGAATCCTGCGACAGAACATTAACTATCGTTCCGCCACGATGCGTCGATCACGACTCTGCCTGCCGCTTCCAGCCCGTTTCGCCTTTACGATCTTCCAGAACAATTCCCAGTTCACCCAGGCGATCCCGAATTTGATCTGCCGTTGCAAAATCCTTTTTCTCCCGGGCGGCCGTCCGTAAATCGATCATGACACGCATCACGTCATCCAGCACCCGATCGTCGTCACCGCTTCCTCCGCCGACAACCTGGGGAGGTTTGAGGAACAATCCCAGGATGGCTGACAATTCGCGCAAGGTCTCACAACCACGCAGGAAGGATGCCATGGCGGATGAATCGTGCGAACTGTCTTCGAGTTTTTGATCGTCGATAAATTTGTTGAGGACTGATAGCATCTGGAACAAATCACTGACGGCGGCGCCCGTATTGAAGTCGTCGTCCATTTTTGCGAGGTAGCTATCTCGTAAGTTTTTCAGTTCGATCAGAAGCCCATCCCCAGCGGGATCAAAGTCTCCGGCCGCTCGACGTCTGATCAAGCGACGCGGGTCTGTCGGTGTACCTGTCAGATAAAAAGAGGTCGAAGTGATTCGCTCGTAGCGTTCGAAGAACGTGTAGAACTTATCGAGCGCGGTACCCGCCTCTGCAATGCCTTCATCACTAAATACAATCGTACTTCGGTAGTGGGTCCGCAGCAGGCAAAACCGAATACGATCGCCACCAAAACGAGCGATTTGACTTCTCAGACCACCAGCTCCTTTCGAACGACTCATTTTCTGAGCGGATTCTTCCTCGTCGCACTGCGGTTCTCCCTGTTGGCGGTCCGCCCGGCCGCCGATTTTTCCCGCCTCCCCCGCACGAAGCAGTCCATTATGCACCCAATACTTGGCCATCGGTTGACCATGGCAGCACTCACTTTGTGCAATCTCGTTTTCATGATGTGGAAACATCAGATCGAGTCCACCGCCGTGAATATCAAAGGTCTGGCCCAAAATTCTACGGCTCATTGCTGAACACTCGATGTGCCAACCCGGCCGCCCGGGGCCCCAGGGACTTTCCCAGGAAGGTTCATTCTGCTTAGCCGCTTTCCACAGCGCAAAGTCACCCGACGAACGTTTCTTGGCAGCCGCACCACCCCCTTCTCCCTGTTGATCCTCTGCCTTACGGTTGCTCAGTTTGCCGTACTGAGAATCTTGCGCCACGTCAAAAAACACATCCCCATCGACCGCATACGCGAAACGTTTTTCAATCAAATCTTGAATGAATTGGATAATCTCATCCATATTCTCCGTCGCCTTGGGCAAGTGGGTAATTTGATCCACACCCAATGCCAACAAGTTGGCGCAGTAGTCCATCGTCATTTCCGTGGCTACCTGGTTCATCGAAATGCCGCGCTCTTGCGACTGGGCAATCAATTTGTCATCCACGTCGGTAATATTGACGATCCACGTCACCTCGAACCCGCTGTAAGTCAAATAGCGTTTGATGCAGTCAAAGATGACCGGTCCGACCATGTGTCCTATGTGGGCTTCTTTGTACACTGTAGGACCGCACAGATAGATCCCGATGCGCCCGGGGTGCACGGGTTCCAATGGTTCCTTGTTACGGGTGAGAGTATTGTAGATCTGAATGGTCATGGCAGGAGACTCAGCTTCTGCAGGAGGCGAGGATTGAAGACTGGTGGACATGGCGGATTACAAATCTTTTCAAGTGAATGACGCTTTGGTAGTTTTGATTGACTTCAACAAGTTCTCCGGATTAAAGGAGCGGCAGTACTCCGGGCATGAATTTGCGGCAGCGTTGGTTTTGTTTCAATCGTCCAATTCCGTAGTCGTCGCCCAAGATCGAGTCGGGAAAACGTCAAATCAACCGTCACGGGCTGAACAACTACCGCGTCATGTTATTTGTTTGCCGATCCAGGGACGAACCAGCGAGGACCAATTAGGCAACTTCGTCGTCACCAATCAACAAAGCCACCGACTGAGCCATCATGGCCACATCCAATCCCACGGGACCAATTTGTTCACCAGTTTTTGCCTTAATCCCGATCGCGTCTGGCGTTACCGCAAGAATCTCGGCCACCCGCTCGCGAATAGGCTCTTTGAAAGGTGTCAGTCGAGGCCGTTGTGCAAACATAATGCAATCGATGTTGCCAATCTGATAGTTTTTCTGACGAACTGCTTCCGCCGCTTGGGAAAGCATCTCGGCCGAATCGCGCCCGCGATTCGCTTCATCTGTGTCCGGAAACATTTCGCCAATGTCTCCCAGTCCCGCAGCACCCAGCAGAGCGTCAGTGATCGCATGTAGCAAAGCGTCAGCGTCGCTGTGTCCCACCAGGTGGCGGTCATGTGGAATATCAATGCCACCAAGTCGCAAAGGACCACCTTCCTCAAGGCGATGGGTGTCGTGGCCAATACCTATTCGAAACGTTGCTGAATCTCCTATTCACGGGTGGATTGCCTCTACGCCGGGGATTATATCGAAACAGCAGAGGTGGAACAATGTAAACCCTTTTTTAGAAAATCTACTGTTTTTGCAACATGCCGGGCGACAGGTCATTGACCCATGAGCGGATGGTCAACGGACTTCTGTTTTCAGAGAACGTCCTTTTCCACGAGTGGTCAAGCAAGTATTCCTCCTTATCCTTGGTTCTCCATCCTGCTGAAAACGTTTCGAGCACAACTATCTGTATGAGATACGGATACCTATAATCGGACCAGCCATGAACGTCATTGAACTGAAACAGCTCACGAAAACTTACCGCGTTTACCAGAAGAAGGAGGGTCTGCTGGCTTCACTGGGTGGACTGTTCCAACGGGAGTATCGCGATGTCAACGCGGTGCGCGGTATCGACCTGACTGTGGCAAAGGGTGAGTTTGTTGCCTTCCTGGGGCCCAACGGGGCTGGAAAAACAACCACTTTGAAATTGCTTTCGGGTGTCATTAATCCCACCAGCGGAACCGCGCAAGTCTTGGGATATGTACCGTGGGAGCGCAAGAATGCCTACCGCCGTCGCTTCGCACTGGTGATGGGACAGAAGAACCAACTCTGGTGGGATCTCCCCGCGAATGAATCCTATCGTTTGCATCAGCAGATCTACCGCATTGAACCGGCTGAGTTTACACGGACTTTGGATGAGTTGACCGGCTTGCTCGGCGTGCGAGAGTTGCTGAGGCAACCAGTCAGAGAATTGTCCCTGGGAGAGCGGATGAAAATGGAATTGATTGCCGCCCTGCTCCACTCACCCGAAGTCCTGTTCCTGGACGAACCGACCATCGGACTGGATGTGATTGCGCAACACAACGTCCGGCAATTCCTCAAACAGTACCAACTCGAACGACAAACCACGATTTTGCTGACGAGTCACTACATGAAGGATGTCGCGGCGCTTTGCGAGCGGGTCGTAGTGATCGCTCACGGTCAAATCGAATACGACGGATCCTTGGCCGGTATCCTCGATCGCTTCAGTGGTCACAAAATCGTTACACTGGCCTTCACGGAAAACCAGATGCCCCCGGATCTGACTCCTTTCGGAGAAATTCTCGAAGTGCTTCCTCCAAAAGTCAAGTTGCGTATCGATAGAAATGTCGTTGCTGAAAAATTGGCTTCGCTGCTTTCCCAACATTCCGTGGAAGATGTCAGTGTCGAAGAACCGCCCCTCGAAGAGGTCATCGCGGATGTCTTCTCCAGAGCCACCAGATCGAAAGAAGCCTAAGCGTGTACGTTCGAGCCCACACCTGGTGGACCATTCTTCGCATTGCCCTGGAAGAACGCCTTGTTTACCGGGGTGACTTCGCGCTGGGAACCCTGATGCGGTTCTTGCCCATCATCACTCAGATTTTCCTGTGGTGGGCTATCTTCGAGTCCATCGGCAGCGGTTCCGTCGAAACAGCCGAGATCGCAAATTTCACGTTTCCAGACATGGTCGCGTACTACTTGCTGACCATGGTGGGACGTGCATTTTCAAGCATGCCGGGCCTGGCTTCGGGTGTTGCCCGCCAGATTCGCGATGGTGAAATCAAGAAATTCTTGATTCAACCTGTGGACATGGTCGGGTTTTTGATGCTCAACCGGATCGCACACAAGCTGGCCTATTATTCCGTCGCAATACTACCTTTTGCACTCGTCTTCTACCTCTGTCGAGGCTATTTCACGGCAGGCTGGCCCGACCCGCTCACCCTGGCAGCGTTCGTCTCTTCGCTCATCCTTGGCTTTTTATTGGGATTCTTCCTCGAAACCTCGATTGGACTGATTGGGTTCTGGTTCCTGGAAGTCAGTTCGCTGCTGTTCGTCTATATGCTCTTCAGCTTTTTTCTTTCCGGGCACATGTTTCCACTCGACCTGCTCCCCGAGCCGTGGAACTTACTGGTCGATCTCCTGCCCCTGAAATACATGGCTTACTTTCCGGCCGCAGTTTTCCTCGGTAAAGTGAGCCAGGATGAGTTGATGCTGCAACTCGGTATCCAAGTGGCCTGGATCGTGTTCTTCATTTTTCTGTCACGGTACCTCTGGAAACGCGGCGTGAGCCGGTACAGCGGATTTGGCGGATAGTTTTATGAGCGAACAACAACCCGTTCTGGTCCGTGTGTTTCTCACCTTCGCCCGGAACAGCCTCGTACGGGAAATGACGTTCAGGACCAATTTTTTCATCCAATGCGTCTCTGCCATCTCGTGGACATTAATGAACCTGGGGTTTTATCTGATCATCTTCCATCACCTGAACCGCAAGCCGCTGGCGGACGGTTCCGGCTGGCAACAAAACGAATTCTTTGTTTTTCTGGCAACAACCTGGATCGTTTTCAGTATCGTTCAGGCGTTTTTCATGCCGAACGTACAGGAGTTCAGTGAATTGATTCGTACGGGCAATCTCGATTTCGTGTTTTTAAAACCGATCGACACCCAGTTCCTGATCTCTTTTGCAAAAGTGGATTGGTCCGCCCTGGCGAACTTTGTCATGGGAATTCTCTTATTGACGGTAGGCGTCTGGCGTTTGACAACGCAAAGTAACAACCCACTATCGTTAAATCTCGCGAACGTCTTGTTGTATTGGTTTTACGTGGCATGCGGCGTGACAATCCTGTACAGCCTGATGATCTCGTTGGCGGCCACCAGTATCTGGCTGGGAAGAAATCAAAGCCTTTACGATTTCTGGTTCTACATCACGAACTTCTCCCGGTATCCAATGGAAATTTACGCTCGTAGTTGGGGCTGGTCACTCTGGGGACTATTCACCTTTGTGATTCCTATTTTGATTGTGATCAATGTACCCGCACGCATTCTGGCTCGACCTCTGCGACCGGAGGGTCCCTGGTTGGGACTACCCCTATCGGGATTCGCGATTCTGGCAACCCTGGTCTGCCTGGTCATATCACGACGAGTCTTTTCGCTAGCCCTACAATCCTACCGCAGTGCCAGCAGTTAGCCTTGCGGGAGTCCGAGTACAAACACGCCTTCAGCGGGGGCTGTTGTGGAACCAGAGCCAAATGGTTATTTTGACGTGTCCCGTTCACTTGGTACTGGCGGGACCCGGGGCGCTCAGAAGGGCCCATCTGCACGTCCAGCCGCAAGAGTTGTCGCTGAGCCATCCTACCGGCCGGGAGTATCGAAGCCTGAATCACTGACGTATGAAACTCGCCTTCAGTAGTAACGCCTACCTTCATTTCTCGATCGAGGATACCATCTCCAAGATTGCGGAACTTGGTTACACAGGCATCGAAATTCTGGCGGATGTGCCACACGCCTGGCCTGCGGGATTGCTGGATCAACACAAGCAGTCCATTCGACAGTGCCTGGAAAAACATCGCCTGGAAATTTCCAACATCAATGCTTTCATGATGAATGCCGTGGCCGATCCACGACAAGCCTACTGGCATCCGGGCTGGACTGACCCAGACCCTCATTACCGGGCCATTCGCCGCGAACACACCAAACGAGCACTGCACCTGGCCAAGGAAATCGGTGCTCCACACATCACGACGGAACCGGGGGGCTTTCTGATGGAAGGCCAAACTCGGGAGGAAGGCGCCCGGATTTTCTATGATGAGTTAATGCCCTGCGTCGAAGTTGCCGAGCAATTAGAGATCGGCTTGTTGATTGAGCCCGAGCCGGAACTACTGATCGAACGTTTCGATCAGTATCTGGAATTCAAGGGGCGAATTGATTCCGATCTGGTAGGACTCAATTTTGACATTGGTCATGCGTATTGCGTGGGCGAAGATCCTCAGGAATGGGTGCCTCGGATGGCCACCCAAACGGTTCACTATCACTTCGAAGACATCGCCTCATCCCGGATCCACCAACATCTGATTCCCGGACATGGTGCCATCGATTTCCACGCCACCATCACCGCGATTGAAGAGACTGGGTATGATGGTTGGATCACCGTCGAACTCTACCCGTACATCGACAACCCGGATGATGCCGCTCGCGAAGCCAAGACATTTCTCGCTGACGCGTTCCGGGCGGGAAATACAGGATCAGACTGATTTGCGAAGTTGGAAGTTGTTGTTACAACAAATCTCGTGAGAGCAACACTTCACAGCTGACCGAATATCGGTTTTCAATTCACGGGTTGACTTGTCAGGAACCACGACATCCCAACGGCGTAAAAGGACCGGCCTACTTGTCATTGCAAAATGACCGCTGCCAGGCCTCATCGTGTCAGGCCAAGATGCAAACACGCCCTTCCACAGGCCAACAGCATGTTGCGAGTCTATTTACAGCTTTTCCGTGTTTCCAACATTTTCACAGCCGTGGCAGATATCACGGCCGGATTTCTTTTTGTTCAAACAACGCTCGCTCCGTTCAGTAGTTATGTCAGCCTGGTGTGCAGCTCTTGTTTCCTTTACACAGCGGGCATGGTGCTGAATGACGTTTATGACTACGACGTCGATCGGCAACTCCGACCTGAACGTCCTTTACCCTCAGGAAAATTATCGATCCGGCATGCACGAAACCTGGGATACGGCTTGTTATTCGCCGGTATCAGTTGCGGATTCATTGCCGCTGCTGTGGGGCCCGAAGCGGTAGCGCATCCCGAGCGTTGTGGGGTCGTTGCCTGTCTCTTGGCGGCCCTCGTCGTGGGCTACGACCGCTGGCTGAAGCCGACGGTGTTGGGTCCTTTGATCATGGGGCTATGCCGAGCAGTCAATCTCCTGTTGGGCATGAGCATCGCCAGTGGCGAACAGGCCGCGGCAGACTGCCTATTAGCCGGATTTCAACCAGCACAACTGGTCGCTGCCGCCGGATTGGGTACTTACATCACGGGCGTCACCCTTTTCGCCCGGCAAGAGGCTCAAACCAGCGGTCGGTTGCGTTTGCTGGTGGCTTCCGCTGTGCTGCTGACGGGTATCGGATTTCTCTCGTTGCTTCCAGACCTTCTTTCCCCGGAATTGCGGTCAAACTACGTCTCTCGCGTTCCCCTGCTGACCGCCGTGCTGGCTGTCTTGATTGGCTGGCGATGTTTTCGATCGGTTCTGGATCCATCCCCGAGAAGTGTGCAAAATGCAATCAAAGTTTGCTTGATGTCGATCATCGTGTTAGATGCTGTCATTTGTTTGTGCGTCAGTGATGCGGCCCACGCATTGGGAATCCTTTCGCTGCTGGTGCCCACCATAGTGCTGGGGAAATGGTTCAGTCCCACTTAGAACCCGGGACAGCTTGAATGAACAACAGCATACGTTAAACTCGGCCGATAAAGCCAAAGTGAGGAAATCGCCATCTGCAGTTGCGGTTATTGAGCCCAAGGTTGCGGGTACAACGCGCTGCTGACCTTTACTTTTTTTCCGACAAAGGCGAAAAGCCAATCAGTGGACTCTGGCTGACAAACCTGGTTCACTCACGAGCAACACGACTGGAGATCACTTCTTCTCTCAACTTCTCGCTTACTTCTGAGTCAGAAAATGAACCACGTCGTTCTCCTTTCCATCCCCGGCCTCCGGGCACAAGATGTAGCCAACATGCCGCATCTACGGCAGCTCGTTGCGCGGGGGGAACAAGCATCCTTCCTGCCCAGTTTTCCCTGCGTGACCTGGCCGGTTCAAGCCAACCTGTTAACGGGCCGACTGCCGTGCGACCACGGTGTGGTCGCCAACGGATTTTTTTGGCGAGAAACGGGGAAAGTCGAAATGTGGACCGCCGGAAATGACAAATTGGCCGCTCCACAAATCTGGGACGTGCTGCACCAACACGATCCGGACCTGACTTCAGCCGCCTGGTTTCCGATGCTGAGCAAGGGATGCGGAGCCGACTTTGTTTGTATGCCTGCACCCGTTCACAATCCCGACGGCAGCGAATCCCTGTGGTGTTACACTCAACCGGGCGATCTGTACGGAGAACTTCTCGATCTGCTTGGTCACTTCCCGCTGCAACACTTTTGGGGTCCCCTGGCTAACATCCAATCTTCTGCTTGGATCGCCAATTCAGCCGCCCATGTCGCTGAAAAGTTCCGTCCCGCGTTTTTCTACATCTACCTGCCTCATCTCGATTACGCGGCTCAGCGCACCGGTCCCGACAGCCCGGATGCTCAAAAAGCGTTGCAGGAACTCGATGATGTCCTGGGCAGGATGCAGGCAAGTTTCGATAAGGCCTTCGATGGTGCACCACTGCTCTGGATCGTGGCTTCCGAATATGAAATTGTTTCCGTAAATCATGTTTGTTACCCCAATCGAATACTGCGCGAAGCCGGGCTTTTGCAGGTGGAGCAACGTGACGATGGAGAACATCTTGATATGATTCAGAGCGAGGCGTGGGCCCTCGTCGATCATCAATTCGCACACGTTTTCGTCCGCCAATCCGACCAGGGAACCGTCGCACAGGTTGCCGATCTTTTTCGAAACCAAGCGGGTATCGCCGAGGTGTTGTTAGAGGGTCAGCGTGCCGAATACTCCCTCCAACATGCAAGGTCCGGAGAGGTGACTCTGGTCTCTCATCCCGACAGTTGGCAAGCCTATTATTGGTGGTTCGACGACGCTCAGGCGCCCGGCTTCTCAAGAAAAGTCGACATCCACCGCAAACCGGGATATGACCCCGTTGAGTTGCACTTCGATCCGGCCACGAAGAGCATTCCGTTGGACGCGACACTGGTGCGAGGTTCCCACGGCGCACCCCTTACCGAATCACACCAAGGAATCATTCTCTGTTCTGAAAAAAACATCCTTGGGACAAGCCGGGTTGCAGACACCGATGTGGCTGGACTCGTGTTGCGACAATTCGGCGTTTCCCTGGAAAGCTAGGTGGTCGTCCAGCCTGCCTGCTGACATCACCCTTCTTTATTGCCTGGGTCAGATCGTCACAACCGCCTCTTCATCGGGTGCTCGGTAGTCAAAATTGGAGCTTTGACTGAAGAACTCGATTGGATTTTCATAGACGACGCGACGAATCACGCTTTCCGCATGACCTCGCTGTCGCATCTCGAAAATGAAGTCCGGAACAGCAGTCGGCTTGGATGGTCCCCAATCTCCAGCTGAATTCACCAGCAGTCTCTCCGGACCATAAACCTCGATGATGTCCGCTGCCCGCTGAGGTGTGCATTTTGTTACGGGATACAAAGTCATTCCAGCCCAAAAACCGTCTTTCAGCACGTCACCTACTGTGTGTTCTTCAACGTGGTCCACGAGGACACGATCCGTATCGATGCGGTGATCACTGGTCAACATGTCGAGGATCATACGGGTACCCAGATACTTGTCTTCCAGATGGGGTGTGTGAATCAGGATGGGCTGATCAAATTGGATGGCCAGGTCCAGGTGCTCCAAAAAGATCTGGGCCTCATTGCGGGTGTTTTTGTTCAGACCGATTTCACCAATACCCAGGACTCCGGGTTCATCCAAGAACTCCGGAATCATGGCAATAACTTCTCGCGACAGTTCCACGTTTTCAGCTTCTTTGGCATTGATACACAACCAGGTGAAATGCTGAATTCCGAATTGGGCTGCCCGCCGTCTCTCAAAATCTGTCAACTGGTGGAAGTAATCTCGAAAACTATCAACGCTTCCTCGATCAAAACCAGCCCAAAATGCTGGTTCGCTGACTGCCACACATCCCATGCGTGCCAGCGTTGCATAATCGTCGGTAGTTCGAGAGACCATGTGAATGTGTGGATCGAAGTAATACATTTAGCAAACCTCACTGTAGCTTGGCGTCTTGACAGGTGGGTTTTCTGGCTCGAAACAATCGCCTGGACTTGCTAACCATTGGAAACGCCCCGGCTCAATCCGTATTTTTCACGCCAATCCGGATCATACGACAAGGAGAAGAGCAGTTGAACGGCCCGTGCCCGTTCTTCCTGCGATCCGAGCAGCACCTCCAGTCCCTGCTGGAGGAGATCCCAGCGCTGATCACCTTCGACCGTACCCTTGGCACGTTCCAAACGATCAAATGAGGCTGCCAATTCCAGAATGCGGGCACGTAGCTCCAGGAATTCACGGTCCAGAATTTGGGTAGCAGAAGTCTCCATGTTCAGTCCCTCTATCGGCAGTCAGGCTGTTTGAGGTTCGATTTGGGGGGCCTACCAACTGACCCTACCCACAGTTTGTTCTTCTCCGGGCCTATTTGCAAGTCATCCTGAAAGCATTACCAAATCGAACACAAGAAAAAATTGGAAACCATGACCTGCCTCAAACGGTTCCTCTTTTTCGGAATCAACAAGGACACTGGGAAAAGGAGTCCGAGCGTTCCTGCTCGACCAGCCCATTTACTGATGAGCCGGCTGGGTTTTCCGAGTTTCATCATTCCCAGACCCTGAGCAGGGTTGCAGTTGCCCCTCAACCCCCACGGTACACGCATGGCCCTCGGGGTTGTCACTAGGCCGCCCGGGATTGGGAGCTAACCTGTTGACCCACTCCAGGCAGGTTCCGGCCAGGTCTCCCAACTCAGCATTCGTTGAATCCGGGCAGGTGGAGCGAGCCGTCGTGCATACCGAGCCAACGCACTGATCGACTGGTCAGGTTAACAGAAAACAACGGGAATCGGGACACGGTGCAGTGCGCTTGTCGAAGATTCACAAAAGCACACACATCCCACCGGCTGCCACCTGACTTTTGGTAGGCACATGTCCTCTGGCAACCGATTTTCCATCCCGGGACAATGCCTGCCACGGAAGTCAAACCGTCAAACCAACCCAAACTCTAGAAAGGGTTGTCCTCCAACAAGGCCGGACTTCGTTCACGAAATTCTTCGCTCTCATTTGTGAAATCTTCCGTTGACGGTTTGATTTCCTGAGTGCGATCGAT
>PBTE01000077.1 GCA_002726515.1 Planctomycetaceae bacterium
CCCTCAATCTGAACGTCTGCTTCCACCCGCTTTAACAATCGCTCGTTCATCCGTTGCAGGAAATCGATTCTTCGCCGTTGGGAAACTGGATCCACTTGCGGGTCATTCAGGTACTTCACCTCCAGAGCCATCTCCTTCGAAGGTGCCTTGAGAGGCATACCTTGATGCGCTGCCGGCAGGAAAGAGGAACCATACGTTCGTCGATCAGCGGGAGGTTGGATCGTGATGAAGCTGGGCAAGTTCTGGTTTTCAGTGCCCAGTCCGTAACTGACCCAGGAACCGATCGAAGGCCGAGCCTCAAGCAGAGAACCCGTATGGAACTGGAGCGTGGCTGGCGAATGGGCTTTGTTGTCGGTATGCATGGCACGCAGGAGGCACAGATCATCCGCAACACCGGCCAGATGCGGCATTAAATCGGAAATCATCACTCCCGAATCACCGCGTGGTCGAACGGGAAGGACCGGCCCCATGGCGAGAAATTTGTCGACTCCCAGCCGAATCTGCTGGTCATCCACGGGAGCTTCCACGGCTTTTCCGTGATTCTTCGTGATGAGTGGCTTCGGATCGAACAGGTCCATCTGTGAAGGACCACCTCCCATGAACAGGAAAATGACCCTTTTGGCCCGAGGGTTCAGCAGCGGCGCGCGGACGGCCAGTGGCTGGCTGGCAGCGCCGGCAAGGCCTGTCATCATGCTGTGTAATGCCACGCTGCCAAAACCACAACCGGCGGCTTGTAACATTTGACGACGATTCAATTCAAAGCCTGTAAGTTGATTCATGAGTGACTCGGCAAATGCAGGTGTTGGAAATCACAAACACCGCTGTTGGTTTGGGAGCTAATCATTTCCGCGTGGGGTAAAACACAAGAGAGCAGGCAACATTATCTGGATTTTTCTCTACTTTTCATCAACCTTTTATCTCACAATTTCATCACTTCTCGTTACGCCATCTTGAAACTCTCTCAAATTTTCTGCCCTAGAGTCGCATGAGAAAGTCATTGGAGGCCAGCAGTGCTCCGCACAATTCATACCACCCCTCTTGACTGATCTGACCGCTGTCATCTTTGGTGGTGGCAAAGAACTGCATCACATCCTCGACCTCCTCGGTGGTAATCGGCCGATTCAGTGTAGACAACCACAGCAATTCAAGTCGTTTGTCGTCGGTTTCCTTTTGTTTTATGACTTTGGCGGCCAGTGCCCTGGCATGAGACTTTATTTCGGGACTGTTTAACAGGAATAACGCCTGCGTCGGGACGGCGGTCACAGAACGCTGTCCAGACAATTCAGCCGGGTCCGTGAAATCAAAGACGTTCCGTAATTCGGCGGGTCCCGGCTGCGCTCCCATACGTAGTACGGGCAGATAAATGGTCCTCTGAAACTCCTGCCCGGGACGCCAGATGGTGAGCGAAAAAGAAACGGGGTTCGGACTGGTCTCTTCAAAATTATGAACATTCTCTGAATATTCCAAGGGCATCGCGGGTCCGCCGGTCGACGCAATCAACTGGCCACTGACATCGAGAAACGCATCTCGCAATGATTCGGCTGACAAGCGTCTACGTCGCATTTGCCAGAGCAGACGATTATCCGGGTCGATGCTGTAGGCGTAGCGGTCCAAGTTGCTGCTCATCCGATACGTGCGGCTGAGTACCAATTTTCGAACGAACGTCTTGGGAGACCAACCTTGCCGGACAAAGCTTCCCGCCAGGTAATCGAGCAACTCGGGGTGGGATGGCTTTTCTCCCCGGATACCAAAGTAGTCAACCGAACGGACCAGGCCTTCACCGAACAGTTTCTGCCAAAAACGGTTCACAGCGACTCTCGCCGTCAGGACGTTTTCGGAGCTGGCAATCCAGTCCGCCAATTGTCGTCGACCACTTTCGCCAGAGGGAATCTGTGGAACGGCAGTCGACATCACCCCTAAGAATTTGCGCGGCACCATGTCATCCAAAGCACGTGGATTCCCACGAATAGTGATCCTCATGTCACCGGGATGTTCCGCATCCCGAACCCCATACACCCTTGGAATCGACGGTGACATGTATCTCGCATGAGCAACAGCATGCCCCAGCCATCCAATTCGATCTTTGAGTTGGTCTTGTCGCTGGACAAGTTTCGCCCGCGACTCAACCCTGGCCTCGCTCGTATCATCGGCGCCAGTTTCGATGAATTCGTCCAGAACGCTTTTGTAATTCATCGTAATCTTGCGCTCATCCTGTAACTTGAGAATGGTTTTTGCGTGCTCAATGGACCGCTTGGCACGCGCCATCTTCTGCGTTTCCGTTTCCGGAATTTCAATGGCAAGCACATCACTCCACACCCCACGACTCAGTTTGTAGATCGAATCCGTGCTGTAAAAAAAACCACCCAACGCGTAATAATCCAACTGTGAAATCGGGTCAAACTTGTGGTCGTGACACCGCGCGCAGCCTGCGGTCATACCGAGAAATGCCTGGCAGGTTTTTACTACCTGCTGGTCGATCAAATCTACATGCAACTTGGCTTTATCTGCTTCCACGATGTCTATGTGGTGGAGCACAAGAAATCCGGTGGCCGAGAGATTTGTCACGCGTTCCTCAATCGTTTCGTAAGGTAACAAGTCCCCCGCAACCTGCTCGCGAATGAAGCGATCAAATGGCTTGTCTCCGTTCAGGGCGTCGATGACGTAATCACGATATCGCCAAGCGTGTTCAGCAAACACAGAATTGGAAGTTCCGATTTCATCTGCGTAACCAACCAGATCCAACCAATGGCGAGCCCAGTGCTCACCGAACTCGCGCGATTCAAGCAAACGTTCCACCACCGTCTCGAAGGCGGTTGGTGAATCATCCTCGACAAACGCCCGGATCTCCTCAACCGAAGGAGGTAATCCTGTCAGATCAAAACTGATCCGGCGCAGCCAAGTGTAGCGATCAGCCTCCGCCACCGGCTTCAAACCTTCACGTTCCAGGCGGTCAAGAACGAACCAGTCGAGATCTGAAAGTGGCCAGGATTTATTTTGCACATCGGGAAGGTCGGGCATCTTCACCGGTTGAAATGCCCAATGATCTTGCCGGCCGACCGACGGGTGATTGGATTCCGCGAGGGACCTGCCCTGCCTGGGATCTGGCGCTCCCATCTGCACCCATTGGGCCAGGTCGGCAATCACATGATCAGCCAATTTTTCGTCGGGCGGCATCTCCAGGTCTTCGTAACGAACCGCATTCAACAGTAGACTCTCATCAGGTTTTCCGGGAACGATAGCCGGCCCGCTGTCGCCCCCGCGCAACACCGCCTCACGCAGATCCAGACGGAGTCCGCCCTGCGACTCGTCCGCTTCCTGCGAATGGCACTCGTAACAGTGTTCAATCAACACGGGCCTGATCCGATTTTCGAAAAATTCCATCTGGCCGACGGGGAGCGGAGAGTCGACAGGCGCCTGCGCCTGTGCTTGCAAAAAGTCAACTGCGAGAAATACCGTTCCAAGTAACAGCCAGCGGGAAATGTTCTTCGTTGATGTCATTCTCGTGTGCCTTGAAGATCGGGGAAGGTCGCTGTCCTGCTGCTGGAAAGCGCAACGCTTGGTGTGGGCAACTTCCGTCTTCCTTCCAGCAAACGTTCCAAGCCATGCAGACCAACCGCCGCTTTATTATAGCGCCGCACTGGCCATCTCGCAACTGCGAGAATCCGGCGAACGGAGGGGGCAGACCACATCAATCGCCTCATCATACAAGCATGTGGCTGCGTGCGTATTAACTCGAATGACCGTGTGGTTGCCTACTTTTCGTCACGTGTAAGAAGTGGAAAATTGTCCGTGCGAAAAGGCGACGCGGGCAGTCCCGTCGAGTTCACCAGATTTGGCTGCGCCGAATCGTAGAAAGCAAATCTGGCGGCGACCGGATTTCCGACGGCCGCACTGCGCACCAAGACCGTATCACCATCGATCGTCGCATCCGCGGGCAGAAAATGACCGTTCGCTGCAGCGATTGTGAATTCTCGCAAGGGTTGTCCGTCAGCCGAACGCAAGCCCTTTCTCACATAGTCAAACTTTAAACGTATCGTGTCATCGTCGATCTCCATCGAGCGATAAATCGGACCAGACGGCATGACCTGCTGGCCATACGTATCGGCCAGCGCCCAGAGAGCCAGCCGTTTCCCAACATCAGCCTTGTTGGTGGGATGGATATCCTGCAGCATCGTGATGTCCGTCGTAACCACCATGCCGGTATTACGCACCGTACGGAAGGTCTTCAACTGGCTATCCCATAGCTCGGCGCAGTTCTGGGGATCTTGATTACCATATCGAAAGGGCGCCAACTGGACAAACAGGAACGGAAACTCTCCCTGACCCCAACGAGTTCGCCAATCGACAATCATCGTCGGAAATAATTCTGCATACTGCGCGGCGCGACTTACGTTGGATTCACCCTGATACCAGATCGCCCCGCGAATCCGAAAGGGGACCACTGGTGCCACACTTGCGTTGAACAACACGGCGCCGCGGTGGGGAGTCGACTGGTCCTGGTTCGCATCGGTGCGTTCGAGAATCGCTGAAAATTTGTCATTAGCAGCCAGGGCCTCGCGACTTGTCCAGGCCTCACACTGGGTTCCTCCCCAGGAGAGATTGACCAGTCCAACCGGTACATCAAGTTTGCGATGGATTTCCCTGCCAAAAAAATATCCTGCCGCAGAAAAATTGGCGACCGTCTCTGGACTGCAGACCACCCAGTCGCCACCAGTCAAGTCGTCCTGAGGTTCGGTGCTGGTATGATGCGGTGACTTGATGGTCCGGATCATCGAATAGTCGGCCTCCGCGATCTCTTGCCGGGCGTTGCTTGAACGTTGCACCGTCCATTCCATGTTTGACTGGCCTGAACAAATCCAGACTTCACCCAGCCAAACATCTTCGACAAGCAGTTCGTTGTTCCCCAAAACCCGCATTTGATGCGGCCCGCCCGCAGGCAACTTGTCAAGCTGCACTTGCCACCGGCCGTCTGCCCTTGTTCTCGCCTTCGCGCTGGCGTCGCTCAGCGACACGGTGACGTGCTCCCCGGGATCGGCCCAACCCCAAATTGAAATCGAACGGTCACACTGGAGAACCATATGATCACTCAAAATCCGTGGCAGCCTAACATTTGCACCGACCTCGCAAACGAAACATCCCACCAACAGGGGAAATAAAAGAATACAGCGAGAAAAGCATGGCATGGTGAAACTCCTGGTTGTTCAATTCAATCCAAATTCGCGTCAGTTCCCGGCCCCGATCCATCGTACTCAGTCCTTCCGTTGGAGGTCCAGCAGCGGGAGGAAAGAAAAGTTTTTCGTCTGGTCACCTATGGAGTCAACAACAGGACTTACAAAATCTTAACATCGAGCGAATTTACAGTTCAAACGGCCGCGCGATTGCAGCAACCAGCTCTCCCTGGGCAGTCAGCGGTATCGCACGGCGCGTAATTATAAAGCCGGCAGTTTCGGCCTGTACGGGCACCGGCGCTCTGGAAATCATTTCCAGGTCATGGATTTGTCCCAGAACCTGGCCGATTTCCACGTCGTCACCAAGTTCACAAAACGGTTCAAAGATACCACTGACCGGTGACATGATGTAGTCACGCGCGTCATCCGAAGCAACCACTTGCGGCTCTACCGCAGGAGGGTCGGTCGCTGGTTCCGACAGAATTCCCAGCCAGTGAAGTACGTTGCGGAGCCCGCTTTCGGTGATCTGCAACATTCTTACACCAAATTGCGCCCGACCGCCTATTTCGGTTCCCAACGTAACTTTGCCTAACTTTTCGGCGTAGGAAGGCAGCAGTCCCTCCCCGGCCACATCGCGATAGATAAAGACCATCGGTGCCCCCCACGCCCTACCCGCTGCCAACATGCGTTTCATCTGATCGTCATCCTCGACGTGGTGCATGTTGACACATGGCAGGAAGTGATTCGACACTCCACCCGAATGAACATCCACGACCAGGTCAGCCTGAGCGAGAATCTTGGTCGACACGTAATGCGCAATCATTCCCGTGAACGAGTCATGACGACTGCCAGGAAAGGCACGGTTCATGTTGGCTCCATCTATCGGCGATAAACGAGTTCCTGCTGTTACCGCCGGACGATTCAACATGGGCACCATGATAATCCGCCCGTGGATGGACTGGGGATCAAGTTCCCGCGCCAACTTCATCAATGCCACAGGACCTTCAAATTCGTCACCATGGTTACCGCCAAACAACACCGCCGTTGGCCCGTCTCCATTGCGCACATTCACGACGGGTATGAAGTACTGTGCCCAGCCAGACGAATTCGTCGAAACCGGAACTTGAATCCTCCCAAATTGTTTTCCATCCCGATCGTGATCGACGTCCGTACTGACCAGGCTCTCCTCACTCATCTTTGTTCTCCGTGTTCGTCGTCATGGACTTGAACCAGCAAACTCATCCGTCTCAACGACGGTCGTGCCATCCTAATGACGCCTCGGGCGTCAGGGAAAGACCCCCTGTTGCCGGCCGCTGTACGGCGTCTGATCCGGGAATGCCGGGAAGTCACTTGAAAAGGACGTTGTCATTCGGGTGTGACTGGCACCGCACACTGAAAACCGTGTTCCCGGAAACTGACAATTCTCTTCCGGACCGACTGATCGTCCCCGAACCGCTACCTTTTCTTTTGATGGAACTCGTAACCTGCTATGCTTGGAGGCAGCTTTATGAGAAGGGAAATGACGTGAACATTGGCAGTCTCCTGACATTGTCCGCTCAGAACCAACCCGCCAACCTGGCGGTTGTTCAGGGCACCTACCAACTTAACTACGAGCAGTTCAACGCGCGCGTCAACCGCCTATGCAACGGGTTACAGCGACGGATTTCCACATCTGGTGGAAACGTGGCAATCCTGATGTATAACTGCCCCGCCATGCTGGAAGCCATGTTTGCCACCTTCAAGGCGGGTTACGGCGCGGTTCCGATTAACTTTCGCCTGCACCCCAAGGAATTCGCATTTATTATCAACGATTCCGAGGCGAAAATTTTGATTGTCTCCTCCGAGTTCAACGAACAGGTGGCTCGTATTCGTGGCCAATTACCGCATGTTCGTGACTTCATCACCGTGGCCGGTAGTCAAGAAGAAGGATGGCTGAATTACGAATCGGTCCTGGCTTCGGAACCGGATCATTTTGAAGACGTTCCAACCGGAGCCGACGATGTTGCCTGGCTATTTTACACCTCGGGGACTACGGGAGTTCCCAAAGGTGCAATGCTCACTCATCGAAACTTGTTTGGCATGACCGAGCGATTCTACAGTGACCTGTGCCACGACTTTGGTCACCAGGAAGTCATGCTGCACGTCGCCCCGTTGTCACACGGAAGTGGATTGTATGCGCTGCCAAACATCGGGCGCTCCGCATCCCACGTTTTCCCGGAAACTGTGTCTTTTGATCCGGAGTTGGCACTTCGCTTGATCGACACTCACCACGTCACCAATCTGTTTGCCGCCCCCGCCATGATCCGGCGTCTGATCGAAAGTCCCGCGATAGATCGCTGCAACCTTAACAGTCTCAAAGCGTTTGTCTACGGCGGAGCACCCATGATGGTCGAAGATCTGAAAAAATCGATCAGCAAATTCGGCAATTGTCTGGTCCAGATCTACGGGCTCGGTGAAACTCCGATGACCATCACCTACCTGCCTCAGGAAGATCACCGGCTGCAGGGCAGTTCGTCACAATTGAAACGGCTCGCATCGGCTGGCGTGGCACGTACCGATGTCGATGTGGCAATTGTCGACGAAAAAGACCGGTTTCTGGAGGCCGGTGAATTGGGCCAGGTGGTCACGCGGTCCGACGTGATGATGAAAGGCTATTGGAAGAACCCCGAAGCAAGTGCACAGGCGTTGCAGAACGGTTGGTTGCACACGGGAGACGTGGGCTATTTCGATGACGACGGATACCTGTTCTTGATGGACCGTTCGAAGGACATGATCATCAGCGGAGGTGAGAACATCTACCCACGTGAAATCGAAGAAATAATCATTCAACACCCCGCGATCCGGGAAGTGGCGGTGATTGGAGTTCCCGACGAACAGTGGGGAGAGTCCGTTAAGGCGATTGTGGTTCTTGTGCCCGGACAGGATGTCGACGAAGACGAATTGATTTCATTTTGTCAAAATCACATCGCCAGTTACAAGAAACCGAAATCGGTCGATTTCGTTGCAGAGTTACCAAAGAACAACTATGGGAAGATTGTTAAGCGTGAACTGCGCGCACCCTATTGGAAACGCAAACAACGAGAAATCTAAGGCGCTGACTTCCATCTCAATTGCGACCAGCACCCACGGAGCAATAAGGACCGGGCTTCAACCGGTAACGAAACCGGCCAGGCATAAGCCGAGCGGCTGGTCATTGAAGTTGCTGCTAACGTCAGTCCTGATACCAGCGACGCACGATTTTATCTGGCTCCTTAAAGCGGTACGACAGTGCTCCACGCCCTCGCCAGGTGGCGGGAAACACCACGCCGAAAAGAACCCGGAGTCCCATCACTCGAGCAGCGATGTCACTTTTCAGGAAACGATCAGGCTACGCGGGAATGCTTCAGTCTGACCTGATCGTAATCGTTCCTCGCTACCAGGCTGATCTGGTGTCGTTGCGCGAAGGTTGAAACTTCCGACTGATCCAACAGAATCGTTTTGTCGGCCTCGATGGCTAGCACGCGACCACCCGCCTGGGCCACGGTTTGCAGGGTACAAACTCCAATCGTGGGAACGTCAAACCGCATGTCCTGCTGTGGTTTGGAGACCTTCACTACAGTGAACCCGCCTGATGGACATAGTCGTCCGGCACGACGAATGCACTCGTCGGTCCCCTCAATCGCCTCGGCAGCAAGTACTGCCTGACCCTGCACCACAACAGTCTGTCCAATGTCAAGACGGCCAAGTTCTTTGGCCATCTTCCAGGCAAACTCGATATCTCGTTCTTGTCCCGCGCTGAGCCGGGGGCCGGCAAGCAATCCCGAGGTCGCTAGTAACTCCGGAACCAGGTCAGTCGCCGGTACAATCTCAACGTCATTGCGAGCTGCCAAATCAACCACCGCTGTCAATAACGTGTCATCTTTACGGTCTTTCTTCAATGTATAGAAATGGTGGTAGAACGTCTTGATGGCAGTCAGGTCGGGGAAGTGTTTTACCCACTCATACCGGCCAATGAGACGCGTCTTGTGAATCTTTCCTGCCAGCGCCACCTGGCTTATACCATGCCGGCGAAAGTACCGCATATGGCCACCCAACTTCGCCACACCCATCTCACAACTGTGGTCAACAATCTGTCTCAGCGCGGGGTCAGCGTGGTCTTTGATCGCGACGCAATAAACCTGGTAGCCGAGCTTCTTCAGCGAGTCGGCAAGGACAACCGGATAGCGGCCCCAGCCAGCCACCAGTCCAATTCTGCCCGCACCTGCAGCACGTTTTTGAAAATTGCTCATGGGACGGGAACTCCACCTGTACCTTACTAGGCCGCATCCTGGCGCGGGGCTGTTGACTCCTGCGCTTTCATTGAAGCCACCGTTTTTTCCAGTCGCCTCAAAGCTTTTCGCATCTCGGGCAACCGCATCAGCGCTGCCATCATTCCGGTTTGTTTCCGAATAGGAGTTGCTGGAATTCCAACGTAGACCCCCTGATCCGGTATGTCGGCCATGACCCCCGCCTTGGCACCCAGCATGCATTGATGTCCGATGTTCACGTGGTCTTTCACGCCAACTTGCCCCGCAAACACTGAGTAATCTCCGGTCGTGACAGTTCCCGCAATCCCCACTTGTGAACAGAGAATATTATGCCGGCCAATGCGACAATTGTGTGCAATCATCACCTGATTATCGATCTTGGTTCCTGCACCGATGATCGTTGCATCGTACGTCCCCCGGTCAATGGTCGTACAAGCTCCGATGTCAACATCCGCCTCAATCTCGACAAATCCCAATTGAGGGGACAACTGATGACAACCTTCCACCATCTCGTAACCAAATCCGTATGCGCCTATCACGGCTCCGGCGTGAATCACAACTCGGGGCCCAACCACCGTGTTTTCATACAGGACAACGTTGGGGAAAAGTGTCACATTCTCTGCCAACTTGCTGCCCGCCATGATGTGCACGCCTGGATAAATACGCGAACCGCGACCAATTTCCACATCGGCACCGACCGTGACACCCGGGTGAATGTCAACCTCCGGACCTATCTGCGCCGTGGGGCTGACATGCGCTGAGGGGCTGATGCCCACGGGATCCAGGGTACGCGGTTTTCGAAAATGGGATACGACTTTGGCGAACGCCGCTTGCACGTCGTCCACTTGGATGCAAGGTTTGTCATCAGGCCGCAAATTGGCGCTGACAATAATGGCAGCGGCTGCCGACTCGTTGCATGCTTGCAAAAACTTCTCGCCATCCATCAAAGAAATTTCCGCTGATCTGGCGTTGGCAAGGGTCGCAGCACCAGAAATTTGCAGCGACCCGTCCCCGTGAAGTTGGCCATCGACAAGCGTGGCAAGTTCTTGAAGTGTCGTCTCCATCTTGCCGGATTCCTTTCCAGCCAGCAGGTCTGATAGGGAACAGTTGCGCCCACGACGCATTGGCTTGGCAGTGCTGGCGTTTGCGCCAACCGGAGCCCCTGGGAGCGGCGGTATAGTAACCGGATAGCCCGACAACGACAAGAGGAAGCTGGCAGAAAGACCTGGACACCGCTTGCGGAAAAACTCGTTAGCATACGACCTTTTCTTTTCACCGGATGCTGGCTAGCACGTGGATCGTTAGACTTCACTCGACTAATTCAAGCGTACCCCACAAGCTGGGGTCTTCCTGAAATCGAAACTCGCTGCCCAGGCTCAACGTTTGCCAGCCGAGTTCTCGGTCGATGACGGCATAAGTGAAGCCGAGGCGTGGATGGTCCTGCGGGCTAAACCCCGTCAAAGCCTTCACGGGAATGTGACATTCCAAGAGATACCCGTCGATACGTTTTTCCCGACGTATTTCCAAATCTCCCGGCCGAATCGGCTTGGCATTTTCCCGCGCGCGATGAATCAAAAGCTGGTCCGCGAAAGGCTCATCCAGCATTCTGCCACCCCCGGCAGGAAGAAACGCAAAGCGATGGCAGAAGCGACTGGCCCGGTGGATGTTGTGGGTGTCACGAGTGTCGATCCAGAGTTGCAATCCATCGCTGTCGTCCAAGCGCGATTCTCGGCACCAGGCGGGTTGTTTTTTTCCTTCGACACGTACAGTGAAGTAGAGTCCCTGGGCATTCCAAGCCGCCCGTAAGTCAGCAAACGGAGCGCGGTCCTCCAATTCTCCGAAACAAGGTAAGCGGTGATTGACACCTAGTTCCAGGCCGCTGGCCGTCCATTTGTGCCGGGTCGCCAGACAGGGGATGGAAAAGCGAAATAGAAAATTGGGAGCAAGAAGCGGTTCAGACATAACAACACTTACGAGAACTTTGCGGCTTTCTGTACAGAAATGATCGAAAGATGTTCGCTCAAAAATTCGGGTAGATTTCCCTGTTGCAAATCCTCGAGTGCCTGAAGACGCAGCTTCACTACATCCTTGTCGCGTCCCATCGTATCGAGTTCCCGAGATGCTCCAAGTTCCGCAATGCGTCCCAAAGTGCAATGCCCCTTTGGCCCTGTAAGGTACAAGTCCACTCCGGATAACTTCTTTGTGAAAATACTTGCCCAAGGCTCCTTCTGACCTTGCACCATCAAGTGCACCACTTGTTGGTTATTCCAAAGAAATTGTCCTTCGGGAACTGTTTCCCGCAACATCTCACATAATTCTTCCAACAGGTCCAGGTCCCATTGAATTCGCTTGCCGGGAGGAAATCCTTTCCGTGACCAATGCCAACGCTGTCCTAGTTTTTTCCAAGGCATCATGTCATTCGGATTGCTGGCTGCCCGCTCGGTCATTTTTCTAAATCCCGCCTGGGCTCGATCCAGGAAGTGCCAGAACTCCGGCGTATCTATTTCCTTGAACGAATGGGCCTTGATCTGTACTTCCTGCCAGGGCCCGCGCAGATTTTTGCACTGCACTCGGGGTTCGTTCCCATAGACCGGGATCTCTTCCAGGTCATTGAACGACTTGAGCTTCAGATCTTCCTGTAAATCGCCACGTCGAAACGTGTTCTTGGCAACACGAAACTTCAATTTCACAAACCACGTCTCCCCCGTGATTGCGTGAATGAACCAGCCATCACTTTTTTTTGAAGCCGCTATTTCGACCACGCTGCGGGCCTTCCAATCGACCGGGCTGAATTTTCCACTATCCTGGACCCGCTCAACAATTTCACTCAGGATCCTGCCGTCCCAGCGACATGAAAGACCGTCACGACCAACTCGATCCTGCGTGTGCCAACGCTGGCCGTCCAATTCCCAGGGCATTTTTTGATCCCGCCCTACTTCCGTAATATCGAGATCGCCATTTTTCTCACGGGTTTCGGCAACCAGGTCATATGATTCCCGTTTCTCATAAGGTCCCGCAGCCAACACGTCGGCTAAAACGACCCCCGTGTAGCTAACAATTGATTTGCTGTTAGCCTTCGCCTTCGTGGTTTTCTGATCTCGTCCATTGGTCTTGTTCGTGGTGGATTTTCGTCGTAAAGCAACCCGACCATGACGTTTGGTAACCCGAACCAGATCTTCAGGAGTGCCGACCGCGACCACCCGGCCTCCTTGTTCACCCGCCCCGGGACCCATATCAATCACCCAATCCGCCGATTTCACAACATCCAGATTATGTTCGATAACGACGACAGTGTTTCCTAAGTCGACCAGCCGGTGCAACACATCAAGTAGTTTCCGCAAATCATCAAAATGCAATCCGGTTGTCGGTTCGTCCAGTAGATACAAAGTCCGTCCCGTATCGGGACGAGACAACTCGGCCGCCAGTTTCACGCGCTGGGCTTCTCCACCGGAAAGAGTGGGAGCCGGTTGTCCCAACGTCAGGTAATCAAGCCCCACATCACACAGCGTCTGCAAAGTGCGACGAATTTTTGGAATGTTGTCAAACAGTTTTAATGCTTCACCACAAGGCAACTTCAGTACATCATCGATGGACTGTCCGTGGTATCCCACGGCCAGTGTTTCCGTGTTGTATCGCCGTCCCCGACAGGTATCACATTCAACCCAGACATCCGGAAGAAAATGCATTTCGATGCAAATCTGGCCATTCCCTTCGCACCCTTCACAGCGTCCGCCCGGCACATTAAAGCTGAAGCGGCGCGGTGTGTAACCACGTAATTTGGCTTCCGGAAGTTGTGAAAACAACTGACGAATCAAATCGAACACACCGGTATACGTGGCAGGATTCGAATGTGGCGAATTTCCCAGGGACCGCTGATCCACTCGAATCACCTTGTTGATATGCTCGATTCCCAGAATGGTTTCGTGCACACCCGGAGTGGTGTCGGCGCGGTGAAGCGTCCGCGCAAGGGCATTGTATAACACCGCGTCGACCAGTGAGCTTTTGCCGCTTCCACTGACACCCGTGAATGCTGTCAATGTGCCGAGAGGTATGCGAACGTCAATGTTTTTGAGATTGTTCTGGCGTGCGCCTCGAATTTCGATCCAATCTGTCCGGGGGTTGGAGTCAAGTTCACTCGGCGGAGAACCCCGCTTTGAACTCTTGGCCCCGGGGTTCATCCGGCGGTCGCTCGGGATGGGAATCGCCTTTTTCCCTGACAAATAAGGGCCGGTGACGGAGGCGCGTCGTTTGGTAACCTGTTCCCTGGTGCCCTTGGCCACCACTTTACCGCCGTGGATTCCCGCACCCGGTCCGAAATCGCAAATTTCGTCCGCATTCCGCAAGACCTCGCGGTCATGTTCCACGACAATCAGAGTGTTCCCCAAATCACGCAGTTTATGCAGCGCTGCGAGCAAGCGATGGTTGTCCCGGGCATGCAATCCAATGGTCGGTTCATCGAGTACATAAAGCACACCACAAAGACCGCTACCCAGCTGGCTTGCCAATCGAATTCGCTGAAATTCCCCGCCTGACAGCGTCGCGGCGGATCGACCCAACGAAAGGTACTCCAGTCCGACATCGCAGAGAAACTGAATACGACTCTTGATCTCGCGTACCACCTCACCAGCAATCTTGCGCTCGCGCGAGTTGAACTTCCACCCGCAGATCGTTCGCTGGACGTCGTGCAACGGCATTCGACACAAATCGGCCACCGTTCGCCCCCGGAATTTCATGGCGGCCGCATCGTCGCGCAGACGGCTTCCTTCGCATGTCGAACATTCCACCTCGTCCACTAAATGATCGAGCTTTGATCGAAAACCGGGCGAGAGTCGGGACGCCTCCTCCAAAGCAGGATAGATCCCCTTGAATTGAAAGCGAAACAGTGGCCTGCGACGGGGCTGTTTCTGTGACGGTCGTGAACCCGGCTTGCTCCGTGTCCTCTGTTTCAGCGGTTTTTCCGGAAAGACCTCGTACCACTCCTCCTCGGTGCCGTGCATCACCAGTCGACGCTGCCGCATGGTAAGTTGGTCAAAGGGTACATCCAGAGGGATTCCTGTTTTCGTGGAAAACACCTGCAGCATCCACTGGGAAACTGGCATATCCAAGCGAGGCCAGAGATTGAGTGCACCATCCTGCAAACTCAAATGCGGATCGTTGAGTAACGCCGCAGGATTGGCGCCAATCTGTGTTCCCAAGCCCTCACATTCCGGGCACCAGCCTAATTGGCTATTGAACGAAAAATTGTGAGGCGTCAAATGCTCAAAGCTGCGTCCACAACGATCACATGCCAGATGCTGGCTGTGAGTGACAACGGCCCAGCTAGACTCTTCTGTGTCTTTTTTCTGGTAGGCCACTCGCAGCAGACCGCGCCCCAGAGCCAATGAACCTTCAATACTTTCTGCAACCCGCGATCTCGATTGATCGTTGATCACGACCCGGTCGACGACAATCTCGACTTCATGCTTTCGCCGCCGATCAATGGCCGGAGGATCGTCAAGCGAATGCGTGATACCGTCCACACGAACACGCACGTACCCAGCGGCGCGGCATTCCTCCCAAAATGTTTCGTACCGTTGCCCTACTTCAATCTCAACAGGGGCCATCAAATAGAGCTTGGTTCCCACCGGTTCTGACAGGACCTTCTCGATTATTTCATCGGTTGTCTGAGTCCCGATTGGAAGATCGCAGTCCGGACAAAAGTATTTCCCCAAACGAGCCATGAGGATGCGCAGATAATCATAAATTTCGGTGACCGTCCCCACCGTGGAACGAGGGGTGTGCCCCAAATGCCGCTGTTCGATTGCAATAGCCGGTGACAATCCCTCGATGCGGTCCAACTGCGGCTTTTGCATTTGCGAAACGAATTGCCGGGCGTACGAACTCAAACTTTCCACATAGCGGCGCTGTCCCTCGGCATAAATCGTGTCCATTGCCAAAGATGTTTTTCCCGACCCGCTGGGACCGCAGAATACCGTCATCTTGTCTCGGGGAATCGTTACGTCCACATGTTTCAAATTGTGCTGCCGGGCACCCTGCACTGTAATTTGTTTAGTGACAGACAACTTTGTTTTTTCGCGGCTTGTGGATTTTTTTCCGTTCCCGGGCAACTGGGGTGATTGCAACTCTCCCCGTACGTGCCTGCTGAGCGCCAGCGAAGTGTACGTTGGAAGCTGCCGGCTTGGTCCAGCCGGGGCGGATTTTTCCGACTCCCCATTCGGCTGAACAAGCTTTATCAGATCTTCAGGAGTCCCTGTCGCCACAACCTGACCCCCTGCAGATCCACCTTCAGGGCCCAGGTCAATGACCCAGTCAGCTGTTTTAACGACATCCAAATTGTGTTCCACAATCACTACGGTGTTGCCCGCTTCCACAAATCCTTGCAGCACCTTTAACAACAGCTTGATATCCGCAAAGTGCAGACCAGTCGTCGGTTCATCCAGGAGATACATTGTGCGGCCCGTACTGCGCTTCACTAGTTCGCGAGCCAGCTTAATCCGTTGCGCTTCTCCGCCGGACAAAGTGGGTGAAGGCTGACCCAGTTTGAGATAGTCGAGGCCGACGTCGTGAAGCGTCTGCAATTTTTTCTGAATTTTGGGAACATTCTCAAACAGCTCGAGTGCCTGTTGAACATCCAGTTCAAGCACATCGGCAATGGTCTTTCCTTTAAAACGGACCTGCAGAGTTTCACGGCTGAATCGATGCCCTTCACAGACCGGACATTTGACCCATACATCGGCCAGAAAATCCATCTCCAGTCGAGTGGCCCCATTTCCTTCACAGGCTTCGCAACGGCCGCCTTTTACGTTGAAGCTGAATCGCCCTGGTTTGTATCCTCGACGTTTGGAGTCAGGGAGCTGGGAATAGAGGCTGCGGATCTCATCAAAAACTTTGATGTAAGTCCCTGGATTGGAGCGCGGAGTACGACCAATAGGGGACTGGTCGATGGCAATCAATTTGTCGAGATGTTCCAGTCCTTCAATGCGGTCATGACGACCAGGCTCACCCTGCCCTCCGTTCAGGTCACGGCGCAACGCTTCACCGACGATTCGATTTACCAGTGAACTTTTCCCCGAACCGGACACTCCGGTAAAACAGACGAGTCTACCTAAGGGAATTTCAACATCGATGTTTTTCAGATTGTTCTCGGCCGCCCCCAGAATGCGCAGACATTCATTGTCTTCCGATCTCCTTGAAGAGGGCACTTCAATCGCTTGTTTTCCCGAAAGGTACTGAGCGGTGATGCTTTTACGAGAAGCCAGAATTTTGTCCACAGATCCACTCGCCACAACATG
Organism: Planctomycetaceae bacterium; assembly: GCA_002726515.1. Lineage (GTDB taxonomy): Bacteria > Planctomycetota > Planctomycetia > Pirellulales > Pirellulaceae. The sequence continues at coordinate 16,747 of PBTE01000077.1, forward strand.
GCCACCGCGAACCCCCGGGCCAGGTCCGAAATCGATCAGATGATCTGCGCTGCGCATCGTCTCCTCATCGTGCTCGACGACAACCACCGTATTGCCCATGTCGCGAAGTTGCGTCAGGGTCTGCAATAACCGTTCGTTGTCACGTGGATGAAGGCCAATGGAGGGTTCGTCCAGAATGTACAAGACGCCGACCAGCCCGCAACCAATCTGGCCTGCCAGGCGAATACGCTGGGTCTCCCCTCCCGAAAGCGTGGGCGCGGTGCGCTCGAGGGTGAGGTAGTCGAGTCCGACATTCGTCAAGAAACCAAGCCGTCCGCGGATCTCCTTGAGCGCTTCGCTAGCAATCAGGGAACGCGTCGCATCGAGCTCCAGATCGCTGAAGAACAGGGCTGCATCGGAAACCGCTAAAGCACAGACTTCCGGTAGCGACCGGCTAGGATTGTCAGCAAAGTGAGGATGATTGCTGTGAAGACGAACAGACCGAGCTTGGGAAACAAGCCGCTCGCCATGGCAATCGGGACAAACAATCGTACTCATGTACTTTTCCAATTTCCGCAAATGGATCTTGCCTTCCGTATTGCGATACTTGGACAACAAAGTCGGTATGATGCCTTCCCAGGTACCTCCATACTTCTGAGGCCGCTCACCACCGCGCCAAGTGAAAGTGATGTGAGTATCGTCGGAACCCCACAACCAGATGTCCTGCAAAGAATCCGGTAATTCGCACCAGGGAGTTTCGAGCATCTTTCCCGGAGCGATCCCTTGCAACCGCTCAATTGAATCCGCGACTCCTTGATAGATGTGTCGCTTCCACCGACCCAGTTCAGACCAGCGCCCCAAAATCTCAAAACATCCCTGCTGAAAAGAACGCCCGGAATCCGGGATCATCAGATCAGGATCAAAGGTAAACATCTGTCCCAGGCCATCGCATTCGTAACACATTCCCTGAGGACTATTGAAGCTGAACAGTTGGGGAGAGGGTGGTTCAAAACTCAGACCGCAACTTGCACACGCATAATTCGCCGAAAGGGTAAAGTCCCCGGGCCGGCTTCGACGGCGTCTCGAACGAGTTCGTCGCCTGTGCGCAGTCGCCTCCGTGGGGGTTCCATCCAGTGGATCCTGAGGAGCAGCTGGAGATAGGCCTTGAACGACATGGACAATGAGATTCCCCTGTCCCAACTTCAGAGCCAGTTCAACCGCTTCGGCCACTCGGGGACGAATTCCCTTCTTGATCGAAAAACGGTCTACGACAACTTCAATGTCGTGGCGCATCTGTCGATCCAGATTTAAATCTTCCGACAAAGCGACGATTTCTCCATCGACACGGGCCCGCACATATCCCTGTTTCAACAAATCATCAAACAGATCTCGATACTCGCCTTTCTGACCGCGAATGATGGGAGCCAAAATCAATAACTTGGCTTCGGCTTTCGATTGAAGAATGCGTTCGACAATCTCTTCGCGCGTCTGTGCAGCGATCTCTTGGTTGCACTGGGGGCAGTAACCGGTACCGACCCGGGCGTAGAGGACTCGCAGGTAGTCGTAGATTTCAGTGATTGTCCCCACGGTGGAACGTGGATTGTTGCCTGCCGTTTTTTGAGAAATCGAAATCGAAGGACTGAGCCCCCCAATAAAATCCACATCGGGCTTGGGCATCTGACCCAGGAATTGGCGGGCAAAACTCGACAGGCTTTCAACATATCGACGCTGCCCTTCAGCATACAATGTGTCAAATGCCAACGAACTCTTGCCCGATCCGCTGACCCCAGTCAGGCAAATCAGCTGGTTGCGAGGCAGGACAACATTCACATTTTGAAGATTGTGCTCGCGAGCACCCCGTATGACGATATCTGCAGCAGGCATGAACTGGATCTTGGAAATTGGCGCGGGGGGTTCGTGGAAAAACCATGTATTTTAGACCAGCCGCCCCTCAAGCAACAGGGAGATCAAGACCCTACGATGATCTGGCCGGGATGATCTGGCCGGGAAAAGCCTTGACATCGACTGCTCGAAACTCTATCCGGCCGGCGTTCTCTTGTGTTTTTTCGCACGGTTTGGACTCCATGGGTGCCGGAAACGGACCAAAGATCGGGTCATGCTGATTCGAACCCACCAGAGAGCGGCGTACTTTCAGACGAAAATCCCAAATTCCCCATCCGGCTTCATCATGATGACAGGTAATCCGGCAATTGTTAAAACCTCCTCTCAAATGGAATTGTCAAGACACGAGTTCGATCAAGATGAGTGCATGGCATTTGCCGACCCGACATGATCTTCAGCTGCCAGACTGTGGCAACACTTCGCCATGACATCCTGGTGTTGCATGGCGGAACGTTGTGGAAGCTGTCAACACCGCGCCTGGTTCAAAACCTGGTGACGGCGTTCATGGCGCCATCACACGCGATTGCTGCAACTTCCAGAACAGGCGCACACCCGAACAAAATCCAAACGAACCCGGAGAGAAGATTACTTGTTGTTACCGCCTCGTAGTAGTACAATCAAAAACTCGGTTTTTCCATTCAGATGGAGTAACTCTTATGTCAATTCGCGTTGCGGTTAACGGTTTTGGACGCATTGGACGACTCACTTTTCGTAACCTGATGGCGCGAACTGATGAATTCGAAGTGGTCGCCGTCAACGACATCACCGACAACAAGACGCTTGCCACCCTGCTCAAATACGATAGTACCCACCGACGCTACCCGGGGAAGGTCGATTTTGATGAAGAGCACTTAATCGTTGATGGTAAGAAAATTCGTGCTTTGGACGAACGCAATCCGGCTGAGTTGCCATGGGGCGAATTGCAGGTGGACGTGGTGGTGGAAAGTACTGGCATTTTCACCGCGCGCGGAAGTAACGGAAAACCCGGATACGCCACCCATCTCGATGCAGGAGCCAAAAAAGTTGTACTCAGCGCTCCGGCAAAGGACGATCCTGACCTGACCTGCGTGCTAGGAGTTAACGACGATCAACTCACCGCTCAGATGCGCTGCGTATCCAATGCCAGCTGTACCACGAACTGTCTGGCGCCCGTTGCAAAAGTACTCAACGATCAATTCGGTATCGACTCGGGATTGATGACCACCGTGCATGCCTACACCAACGACCAGCGCGTCCAGGACATGCCACACTCCGACCCCTACCGGGGTCGTTCAGCAGCCCAGAACATCATTCCGTCCTCCACCGGTGCCGCCAAGGCGGTCGGGTTGGTGATTCCGGACTTGCAAGGAAAACTGACCGGCATGGCCTTGCGCGTACCCGTGGCGACAGGAAGTGTTGTCGATCTGACCGCCAACCTGTCATCAGCGGTCACCACAAGCGATGTCAATTCGGCCGTTCAAGCAGCCGCGCAAGGACCTCTGCAAGGTATTCTCTGCTATTGTGAAGATCCCATTGTTTCGACCGATATCATTGGGGATCCACACAGTTCCATCTTTGCGGCCGACTACACACACGTGCTGGGTGACAAAGGTAAACTTGTCAAGGTGATAAGCTGGTACGACAACGAATGGGGCTACAGTTGCCGAACCGTCGATCTGGTCGCTCGCCTGGGAAGCTTGTAATCCGGGATCCCGGGAAATCTCTCACCAACCGCGCGTGTTGCCAGTCGCTCAGAAGTCCCTGCCGCCCCGGGGACGTTAGCCAGTGGCCACTTACTCAAAAAACAACAATCCAAACCCTGCCGGGATCACTTCCACATCGGCTGGTGAATTCCAAGCCTGGAAACCGACTCCGGGTACCACTCTTTGGATCCCCATGGCCCAAACCGCGCGAGACGAGGGAACCGCTCGAACCAACTCTTGAAGAGGGATGGCTGCTTCGATGGTCCACTGCGTTCGATCCCGGTCGGCTGCCACATACCAACTCGGGTTCCAGGCAACATCGCCAAAACATTCCTCCCTTGTCCACCCGCGATAGTCGACTGTCAAACGATAGAAGGACGTATAGTCACGATCAACGTCCAGCAAGAGTTGCAGGCGGTCGTTAGCATCGAGTTCAGCATCGCGCGAGCGGGGCCCGGATCCAGTTTCCGAGTAAGAGGCAGCAGCTTCCCAGGGGCAGATTGCGGCAAAATAGAGAAATTCCCGGTCCCTGGCCAACATGAACTTTGCAGTACTGCGTAAACTTTCGCTCCGTACGCCGTTGAGTTCCAAACGTTGAGCATTCTTCCAGATCGCTTCCTGAAGTTGACCATCCAAGCGAGGCCGTTCGTTCGACAGCGTGCACACCGCGTGGAGTTTGGGCGGCAATCCACGACCATGTCCCAACCATTGTTCGGTTCGGGCACACAGGTTCCAGGCGCTACCCAAACGAACCGACGCCATCTGGTTGTAGATCTTTTCCGCTTCGCGGTCCAAACCTTGCTCCCGATAGGCGGTTATCAATGGAAATCGCCAGGCGGGCTGAGCCAACAACAACGCGTAGCGCTGCTCAGCCTGCTTGGCAAGTGCGAGGGCTCGACTCCAGTGACTTTCCGCGTCTTGCCGCAGGTCTTTGGCATGGCTTCCTTGCATTCGTTGCATCGCTTCACTACTGCAGTAATACTGCAGTAGCCACAGCATCGATTTTTCGGCCAGCACATGTTGAGGATGTCGATCGATCAGGACCTGATAAACTTCGGCCGCCATCTCCTGACGGCCGAGCCTCGAGTAGCGTTGTGCCAGATGAAACATGATCTCTCCGGCACTCGTTGGGTCCAAACCTCGCGTGAGTTCTGTAATTTGTCCGAACCAGCCACCTCCCTGCTGCTCCGCCCGTTCTGACTGTAGCAGTAGTTGTTGGATGTTACGCCGTTTACGCCCCATCAGCCGCAAAGCGGCAAAGTCCTTAATCGTTGGCGACCGGCGCGGACGACGGGCCTCACCTCCGGGGGAGAGAGAAATGCCACTGAAAAAATCGCGGCGCGCAAGCTCCTGATTCATCACGGAAGACAGCAGCCGAAAACCGATGACATGAGGCCCCGGAGCATAACGCTGATCAACCAGTCCTCGTGCGATTGCTGCCTGTTGGCCGTAAGATTTCCCCAACCTCGTCGCAAGGTGAGACGTATCGACATGCAGGGAGCCTGTCTGCTCGTTCGGCAGCTGACTAAAAACCTTCTTCACCTGCCAAGGACTCAATCGGGCCACCGTCAACTGATCCGAATAGCTCGTGGCATCCGCTGATTTCTTCACAGCAGCCAGCACAATCTGGTTCATTAAATGCGAGCTGGGAAAATGACCCGCGGGACTGGCAGCTGAAGTAACAACGACGTCAGGTCGCCATTGTCGAATGCTGCGCACAACGTGTTCTTCAAGCCTGTCAGCGCCGCGACCATCATTTGCTCGGTCCCACGTGGCCAGAATCGCGTCGGCGGGCAAACGAAGCGCTGGTGAAGCGAGAGGGAAATTTCCCGAAGAGGAAACAGAACTCCCGCCCACACGAAGGACTGCTTCGCGCAGGCGATCGGTCGACCGGAGGTTGGTGTTCCGCCCCGCAGCAGTTTGGCGACGACCGAAAGTTTCGACGACACCCAGGTATCCCTCGTCTGCTGACACACGAGCGAACAACTCCAGAGGGACATGCTCCACTTCGGAATAGTAACCCACGATCGCGGCGCGCGTTCCGCCACTCTGCTGCCTTGTCCAATTCTGGCCCCCGTCAGCTGTTACCAGAATGGTTCCGAAATCGCCAACGGCACATCCGTGACGTGAATCGACAAAACATAAATCTCGAATTGGCAGGTTTTGGCCTGTCGCAAGCCGGTTCCAACTTCGGCCCGCATCCGTGGTTTGAAACACGACGGTCCCGGGAGAACCGGCGATCCAGCAATGCTCTGAATGAACTGCCAGGGCCTGGAAGTTGAAGTTCTCGGAAATCTCCGCGGGAAGTGAATCGACAAGAACCCATGTCAGACCACCGTCCCGGGTGACCATGACACGTCCCTCTTCGCCCACCAGCCAGCCCATGACTTTGTTAGAAAACTTGAGGGCGTGAAACCGGGTAGCTCCCAATTCCGGAGTTCGAGTCTTTTGAAAACCGTTTCTCCGCACAATGGAAATTTGGCCACCAGTTCCCACCGCAATGCCATATCGGGAATCGATGAAGTCGCCGGCGAGCCAGGCTTGATCTGTCTGGCCAGGAATCGTCGACCAGCTTCGTCCTCCATCTTCCGTATAGAAAACCCCTGCGGCATACATTGCCGACCCGTCAGCCAATGCCCAGCCCTTGTGCCTGTCGAGCATTCTGATGCGAATGAAACGGGGGAGCAACTCGCTACGGATCCGGGTCCAAGTCCGGCCTCCATCACTAGTTCTCAGAACGACACCTTCTGTCTCGTGCATGTAGGGTCGGTGTGTACCACCCACCGCCCAGCCGTGAGCATCGTCGAAAAATTCAACGTCCTCTAAACGAGAAGTCGTCGGAGTCGGTTGCCGCTGCCAATGGCGCCCTCCGTCTCGCGTATGCAAGATGACGCCCCGATCACCAACCACCCAACCGAGTTCGGAATTGACAAAATGAACACTGTTCAGTTGAGCATCACCGGCATCCTCCATTCCCTTGGAAGACTGTGCCTGAGCGAGAGAAACGTTGCTGGCAACACAAGCCAGCCCCACACAAAATATTTGATGCCACCTATTCATGCGTCCTGTGCACACCCAGCAAACCGCGAGTTTAGCGTCCGTCCCGACTGGCTGGGAAGTCTAACGAAAGCGGCCATCAGGAACCAGAGCAGCGTCCAGTGCACATGGAGGCAGTGTCCGCACAAAACCGGTGCCTGCGTGAGAGCCCGGCTATGACCAACAGAGTACCGCCTCGTACCGTGATCAAAGCATTCTCCGGCGACTGCCGATCGAGGTTCTGTAACCCCCTTCCCGTTTGAATCAAAACCATCTTTGGTACGTGTCACTGCGGAATGAGTGCAACCCAACAACAACAAGGCCCCAACTACAACCAAGTGTAGCGGGACCTTGTAAGGTAACAAACCCTTCTCAAGTCCTCAGAGAATGAGGCGATTCATTAACGCACGGCCTCATTCAGCATCCGAATGTTGGGAACACTGTGACGATTGAGTAATCCTTCCTCATCGGTTTCGATGATGGTGGCCACTGGACCCACATCTCGAATGGTCCCCTCAAAACCGGCAATGTTAACACGATCGCCAGCGTGCATTCGCTGTCTCACGTAGTAACCCGCCAGGATACCCGACATAACATCGCGACCACCCAGACCAAATGCCAAACCGAATCCCAGTGCGACGGCAGCAAACCCTATCAGAATGGCATAGCTGAGCAACTCGAATTTGATCTCCAGTTGCTCAAAGGCTGCGATGAATACCATCAGTCCCAAGATATAATAGCAAGCCGCGGCCAACTGCTGAGCGTAAGAGATACCTAACCGGTCGGTGCTGGTAGCAATCACCCCTCGCAGGAAAGTCGCCAACAACAGGCCCACCACCACGATCACGGCCGCAACAAATAACTTGGGAATGTAAGCCACCAGACTCTGCATCGTATCGCTGACAGCCTCCAGTCCCAGAATCTCGCAACCGGCCATTAAGAACACACACATCAAAAGCCAGAAAACGATCAAACCGATAATTTGCGGCACGGTACGCTCAATTCCAACCTGCTTCATGGAATCGATCCAGCCACCTCGCTCTGCGGCAATTTGAAGCCCCAGCTTTTCGCAAACAGCTGTGATCGCGCGGCCCGCCAAACGTGCCACAAGGTAGCCCACCACCAAGACAACCAACATGGCAATCACGTTGGGAGCCCACTGTAAAATCGGACCGGTAACGAGCTCGTAACTTTGCTTCAGCGCGTCGCCTGTTTGGTCCACTTGATTCAACAACGGATTCACCGCACTGGTAGTAGCCTCCGAAACTACTTGTGATTCATTACTCATGACATTTTCCTTTCTGCTTGGTCAAATCGTATTGACCAGTCAAAGTGAAGGTGAACACTGCCACCAACGCGACAAACAGGTGTGTTACCGCGAGGGGCATGACCCTCATTCCAAATTCAATAAAGTGGGAAATAAAAAGCACGCGGTTCAATTGCAGATGGACCTGCAAATCGATGTCCTCCGGCGGAGGAGGAACTTCAACATTCTTCAATCGTTCTAACATGACGCTTCTGGATATCGTTGTTTCAGTTTGTCCCTGGCCCGACTCACCCTCATCTTGCAGGCGCTAATCGAAAGCCCAAACGTTTCTGCGAGTTCCTCGTAACTTTGTTCTTCTGCATACTTGAGAATCAACAGTGCGCGATCGGTTTCGTCCAACGTGTCAAGCATCTGCATCAAATCAACCGCCAATTCTGACGACCTTTGCGCGGAGGTTGTTGTGTCAGGTGACGATTTGTCAGACAGGGCCGATTCGCGACGAATTCGGCGGCCACGACTACGGCGCAAAGTCAAACAGGTATTGACCGCAATGCCATGAACCCAAGTCGAGTATTTGCTCCGTCCTTGAAAACGATCTCGGTGTAAGAACATCCGGAGGAGGACTTCCTGGGCTGCATCACTAGCATCTTCTGCGTTGCCCATCAGTCGGAAACAGACCCGCCACACTCGCTCGCGAAAACGGTCCACAAGCGCTACAAACGCGGGGCCGTCAGATCGCTCGCTCAACGTTTGTGAGGCGAGTTGCTCATCCGTAAGTTCGCCGGTTTCTTCCAACGTCATCACCATGGTTGCCAACCCTGGGGAAGGCTCAATTCTGTTTCGCTCTCCTTGCGTCACATAACGTTAGTTGCCGTCCGTGCAGCGCCGAGTCACTTCAAGTAAGAAAAATTCCGATGATTCCCAGTAAACCCAAACTATTAATCGAGTTGAGTTAATAACAGGCTGTTACATACAACCCAATCGAATGATCGGCCCAGGATATTTCAAGACAGACTCAAATCTTTGAAATCGAGCGTCGAACCTGCAAAATAACGCTTTCTGCATCTGTACCGGGCATCGGATAGCTGACAAGGCGTCTCAATTCGAGTTCGCGGAACAATCCCCGATGACGTGCTTCGGCGCGCTCTTCGACCCAACGGGGACCTTTGACCAACAACAAACGTTGTAACGAATGCCAGCATGGTTCCAGCCAGCCCAAAACTTTGGCCAGGGACCCGACGGCACGGGCAATCACAGTATCGAAACGAAAGTCGCCAATCAACTTCTCCGCCCGGGCGTGATAAACCGGGACCGGAAGTGTCAAATCCTGGACCATTTTATCCACCACCTTGGCTTTCTTGGCCACCGAGTCACAAAGGGACACCTCTAGATCCGGACGCAGAATGGCCAAGATGATTCCCGGTACACCGCCACCGGTACCCAAATCGAGAATCCCTTCATTCGGCTCCAGCAGGTCTGCCAAGCGCATGCTATCGATCAAGTCTCGTGACACAAAACGATCGTAGTCCGTGTGGCGGGTCAGATTAATTTGCTCATTCCACTTCCACAACAACTGGCAGTAACTTTCAATCTGGTTCGCCTGGCTTGTCGTGAGCGAAAGATCGTAACGTTCGAGGGCAGAGGCAAGTGTCATCGGGAACAAGCCGGCAAGCGGCACCATACCGGGTGTAAAATAATTCAATCCTGATGGATGTTCAGAGTTCATAACGGTTGAACTCCGAATTTTCAACCCCGAACCGGCCCCTTTGACATTCTTCCAGCAGATCCAACCCGGCCTGATCTTGAAATCACTACGCCAGCCTTGCAAAGCTGTTGAAATCACGCCTTGCGCAATGACCCGGAGAGAGCGGTCATCCTAGAAATTCGCTTGTGAACGGTTGATGTGTCTGGCGACCTAGTCCCACCACCACTGGCCGTCTTCCAAGCCTTCCAAAGACACGGTCGCGCGTCTCGCTTTCAGCTCGCCGTTGTCATCAGCCAACTGATTTCCATCAGTCAACGCTTTCAAAGGCTGAATGAGAACCCCACCACCGATGGGAGTCAACAGGCGGCCACCTTTCCAAATGGCATTGACGGCCGTCTCAACTTGTCGGGGCGCGGTATAATTCTCCACGGGAAACTCTTGCTCGCTGGAGAAGAGTTCCATGGTCCAGTCCGCCTGCCCGTAATAATCCTGGCGCTGAATGAACGCTGCCACCAGGGACAAGTCAATCAAATTTCGTAGTTCGGAAAAAACCGGACTGCGCGAGGCCAATTCGGGATATCTCTTGGTGAACGTCGTGGTAAATATCTGGCTGGCACGATCGACTTGACTGGAAGCGATCCGCCCACCATCGGCGGTGACCATCTCGTCGGAGCTGACCAAACGCACACTCTCTCCCACCAGTTCAAATGCCAGATCATCTTCGCTCACCCGTACGGATTCGTAATCCGGAATGAAATACCAACGTTGCAAAGCGTTCCGTGCGATCGAGGACGACTTTGCCCTGCTGACCCAGCTGGGTATGTTGACCGGTGGACGTTCCAACCCGATTCCGATCAACTTCATGCGATAGTCGGCCTCTACCAGTACCTGCGCGAAGTGGGACTTGGCGGAAACACCTTTGATCGTGACGGTTTGACGTCCCAAACTGTCACCGAGTGCGTCCACAATGGACTGCGTCTGTGCCGAGTTAGGTCGGGGGCCGAGTTGTCGACGCCCGATCTGAATCCACGTTTCCCGCATGCGTTTCAGACCCTCCGGAGTTGGATCGATGGAGACCCCGATGATCTGCGTGGGAGCACGACCCGGGGGAAAAGCACGTAAAGCCACCACAAGGTCTTCCAAACGTAAAACAGGACGACCGGAGGTGAACCCCACCATCCGACCTACAGGATTCTCAAAAAATCCTCCGGCGGGTCCGGCAATCACGATGTCGCCCGATTCAGGATAGAAGAACACGTAGTCAATCCGAGTCATGCCGGCCAGGTAGTGCATTTCATCCGTAACGCCGCCGCCACTTGCAAACTGCTCGAAAATCTCCGCTTCAAGTCGATTCAGCGACACCTTGCGCATCTTGCTCGGACTTGCCAGGTCGCGATTCAAGGTGGCCCGGGCCTGCGCTAACCGTTGTCGTTGTAACTGACCGCTCGGATCACGGACTAAGCGTGTGTGCAGCACCCCTTCAGCGTCTACAACGATCCCCGCCGCGCCCGGGCCCGCGCCGCCCTGAGCTGCGACTTGTCCCGCATAGAGCATGCTGATCAGCAAGCAGATCGCAACATTCGTGCGACCCTGCGTATGTAAAAGTGACCAAGGTGTCATCATCGAGCTTGCCATTTTTTACCTCTCGGGTTCTGTTCTCTGCTGAGGATCTCTGTGCGGCAGAATGGGTTTCCAGGGCATCCTGCATCGATCTTTCCCGGTCCCTGGAGTCTCGCTGCCAGCGCCTCGAGGGCCTCGTGAGCGAGTGACGAGGCCAGCCTCCTATTTTTTATCTTAATCGGACCGTACGCCAAAACAAGAATTGTCCTGACCTTGCACGGCTTTTTGGCAGGAAGAATCCGGCTCCTGCGGGCCAATTTTCGCAGACGGACCCGGTCCGGAAAGCAAATTGACCGGAATAACCGCTACACGTGCACCTGCGAGCGGCTGTCGATCGTGGGTCGTGATTCCCCGTCGACTTCCGTCCCGCGGACGAATCCTTCGATCGCCTCGTACTCAGCGAGTCCAAGTGCATCATAAAGCCGGGCCGTTTCGGCGTTGCGGGATTCAGCTCGCTGCCAAAATTCGCGGACATCGGGTCCTGGAAACATGGCCCGGTCCTTCTGCGATTCATGTTTGAAAATTGCATTCCGCTTCCGCACCACCTCTTGCGGACTGAGTGGAACCGCTACATCGATTTCATGAGGTTCCCACTCTTGCCAGGCACCTCGATACAACCAGATTTCACACTGTTCAAACCAATCTTCCTGCTGGCAGTCACGACACGCGTTGAGAACTGCTGTCAGACACGTCCGATGGGTGCCGTGTGGATCGGACAAGTCCCCTGCGGCATAGATCTGGTGCGGCCGAATGGTCCGCAACAAGTCGAAAACAATCTTCACGTCTCTGACAGACAACGGACTCTTTTTAACTCGACCTGTTTCGTAAAATGGCATATCAAGAAAATAGAGATGGTCTCCTTTGATTCCACAACAACTCGCAGCGGCACGTGCCTCGCTACGGCGTATCAAAGTTTTGATTTGCCGTACCTCCTCGGCATCTATTTCGCCAACTCGCTTACTCGCCAGCGACTGTTCCACCAAATTTTCCAACCGTCCGACGAGTTTCGGATCCAACTCGAAACTATGGCTCAACTCAGCGACAAACTGCATGTAGCGTTCGGCATCATCGTCAAAGACCGCGATGTTGCCGGATGTCTGGTAAGCAACGTGCACTTCGTGACCCTGATCAACCAACCGAGTCAAAGTCCCGCCCATCGAGATGACATCATCATCGGGGTGAGGTGAGAAGACCAAGATCTGTTTCGGAAAAATATCATCAAAGGGACGGCTCAAATCTCCCGGCTGCTTGGCATGCCGAGGTTTCCCACCCGGCCAACCATTAATCGTCGCCTGCAGGTGACGAAACACGCTCAGGTTGATGTCATAGGCAGGGCCGTGCTCCGCCAATAAATCCTGAAGCCCCTCTTCGTTGTAATCCTGTTCGGTCAGTTTGAGAATCGGTTTGTTCAGCTTCCGAGCCAGCCAGATAATAGCTTGACGAATCCGCTTTTCATCCCAGGCCACGGTACCCAAGATCCACGGAGAACGCATTCGAGTCAGGTCGGCACCCGCAGCATGATCCAGATAAATCTGGGCATTGCGATGCTCCTGCAGGAAACTGGCTGCCACGGCGGGGGATACCTCGTCCTCGACGGCCCGGGCAATCACCTGCGCCTTGTGTTCACCAAAGGCAAGCAGCACTATTTGGCGAGCCTCGAGAATCGTTCCAATGCCCATCGTCACGGCATGTCGCGGTACATTCTCTTCTCCGAAAAAGTCACTGGCCGCATCCACCCGGGTAAACTGATCCAAAGTGATCAAGCGCGTACGACTCATCCTGGAGGAACCCGGCTCATTGAACCCGATGTGACTGGTTCTGCCAATTCCCAGAACTTGCAGGTCGATACCACCCACCGACAAAATCTTTTCCTCATAAGCACGACACAAATCGGGGACAGTCTCCCGGTCGAGGCTGCCATCGGGGATGTTCACGTTCTCCGGGGGTATGTCGACGTGGTCAAACAAGTGTTCCCGCATGAAGCGCGCGTAACTCTGCAGTTCAAAAGGCTGCATCGGGAAGTACTCGTCCAGATTGAACGTCACCACGTTAGCAAACGAAAGTCCCTCTTCACGATGCATGCGGACCAGTTCGTTATAAACTCCCACCGGCGTCGAGCCGGTGGCCAGCCCCAGAACACAACTCCTGCCCTCGCTGGCTCGCGTGCGAATCAATGTTGCAATCTGTTGAGCCAGTGCCTGGGCCGCATCGCGGGCCTCTGGAAAGATGAAACAGGGAACACGCTCTCTGGCAGCAAAATGAAGCTGGGAATCCATTGGTCAAATCATTTTTCGGTAAGGTTGATTATTTGGCCATCACAGTGCCACGCTGTCCAGCATTTCGTTGACCGGCAGATCTCGCGCCTGAATGCCCGTTCCCGTTTCCACTGGTTCTGGGAGCGGCAGTAATGATTTTGAGATTCCCCGGGCCGAGCAGTTGATCGACTCGGTCACGCAGCTCCGCTGTCACATCCACACGCATCTTTTGAGATTCCAGCACGACGCCCACACCGTCTTCCAGGGCCAGGTACAACTGCAACGACACGCTACCCGGGTAAGCCCGTAAAACCTCGTGCAAACTGCGCAGCGTAGCCGCTGGATGAACATTCTCTTGCACACGAACCATGATCCCCTGCGTGTATCGAGAGGCCAATTGTTCCAGTGGAATCAATTCTTCAACAATGAGGTTTGCCTCTTCCCCTCCTCGGCGATCGATGGTTCCGCGCACAAATAGAATCGCGTCCGGTTGAATCATCTCCCCGAATTCTTCAAACTGCCTGGGCCAGGCGATGCAACGAATGGTACCCTTCACATCCTCGAGGTCAAAATTTGCATACTTGTCACCCTTTCGAGTTCTTATGAGCTTGATGGCGGAAAGCATTCCGCCCAAGGTCACTTCCGCACCTTCCCGCAACTCAGAAATGTCTGAGGTGGTGTGCGAACAATAACTGGAAAGAGTCTGCTGGTATTCCAACAGCGGGTGACTCGAGAGATAGAACCCGAGTACTTCCTTTTCCAGGAGTAGTTTTTCGCGATCTTCAAATTCTGAAATCTCTGGCAGCGCCACCTGCTGAGGCTCCCCCGACTCTTCTTCTTCCAGTCCGCCGAATAGATTCTTCTGGCCTGAACGACGATCAGCAGCCGCAGACGCACCGGACTGCAGGGCCCGGTCCAAAATCGCCATCAACTGTGAACGATGAGCGCCAAAGGAATCCATGGCACCCCCTTTGATAAGTGTTTCAATCGTGGCGCGGTTACATCTCTGTTGCTCGATTCGCTCACAAAAATCAAACAGGTCAACAAAATCCCCGTCTCGCTCGCGGCAGGTCTGAATCACCTCTGCAGCCGACCCACCGCAACTCTTGATCGCACTCAGTCCAAAATAAATCTTCTCATTTGCCACTGCAAAATCGACGTGCGAACTGTTTACGTCGGGCGGAATCACTTCGATCCCCATGCGTTGGCAATCTTCCAAATGCTCGACAAGTGAATCTTTGCGTTTGAAATTGCGGCCCGGAATATCACCCGACAGCAGGGCTGCCATAAATCCTACCGGGTAATGGGCTTTTAAATACGCGGTCTGGTAGGCGATCAGGGCATAAGCCGTACTATGTGACTTATTGAATCCATAGCCGGCAAACTTGATGATCATCATCCAGAATTCTTCTGCCTCCTTGTGCGTCAAGCCGTGATCCACCGCGCCTTGAATGAATTGTTCGTGGTTCTTGTTTATGATTTCTTCTTTTTTCTTACTGATGGCTTTAATGCACGTATACGCGTTGCCTAATTCAATGCCACCCAGTCGGTTAAGGATTCGCATCACCTGCTCCTGGTAAACCATGACTCCATTCGTCTCTTCCAGGATCTCTTTCAAGATGGGATGCTTGTACTCGGCTTTTTTCCGCTGGTGCTTCACGGCAACATAGTCGTCCACCATGCCACCTTCCAGCGGACCGGGACGATAGAGCGCGTTCGTTGCAATGATGTCGTGGAACTGATCCGGCTTCATGCGTTGCAGCAAGTCACGGATACCTCCACTTTCAAGTTGAAAGATTCCCTTGGTCTCACCACGGCACAGTAAGGCAAAAGTTTCCTGGTCGTCCAAGGGAATATTTTGAAGGTCAAGTTTCTGACCTGTCATCTGCTCGATCAGTCCGACGGCTTTGGACAGAATTGTCAGGTTGCGCAGACCCAACATGTCCATTTTCAGAAGCCCCGCCGCTTCGACATCATTCATTGACCATTGAGTGATGATATCGGTCTTACCAGTGACGCGCCCCAGAGGTACGCATTCGGTCAATGGTTGATCTGCAATCACCACCGCTGCTGCGTGAGTCCCTACGTTTCGAGCCAAGCCTTCGATTTTCCTGGCCAGATCCAACAGTTCTCGAATCTCTGGGTCATTTTCGTAGGCATCCCTCAAGTCGCCGCTTTTTTCCAATGCAGCGGCGAGGCTGATGCCCAGTTCATCCGGGACAAAACTTGTGATCTGAGTGACCCTTGCCAGAGGTATCCCCAACGTTCGGCCAACATCTTTGATGGCAGCCCGTGCCGCCAGGGTACCAAAAGTCCCGATTTGTGCTACATTTTTTTCGCCATATTTTTCTTTCACGTAACGGATAATCTCACCCCGACGCTCCTTACAGAAATCGATGTCGATATCCGGAGCTTCCTTGCGGTTTTCGTCTAAAAACCGCTCGAACAACAAATCGTAGTCGATGGGGCAAACATGACTGAGATACAGCGCGTAACAGACGATCGCTCCCACACCACTTCCCCGGGCCATCGCCGGAATGTCCAGGTCACGCGCGTGGTTCACAAAATCCCAACAGATCAGAAAATAGTTTGAAAAATCAAGTTTGCTGATGACTGCCAGTTCGCGATTCAAACGATCGATTACCACCGGAGCTAACTCGCCGTCTGCACACTTCCGCTCGTTACCGGCATAACGCTCCTGCAATCCCTGCACACACAAGTGCCGCAAGTATTCATCTACTGATCTTTCCTGGGGAAGCTGGTACTTCGGAAAGTGGCGTCGTCCAAGCTCCAGGTCGATATCGACCTTGTCTGCAATCTCCTGTGACCGTCGGACAGCTTCTGCCTGTTGGGGAAAGGCCGCATACATGTCTTCCGGGCTACGTAGATAGAATTCCCGACCTTCCATTTTCATCCGGCTCGTGTCGGTCCGGAATTTGCCGGTATTGATACACAGCATGACGTCCTGCGCTTCAGAATCTTCCGGGTCGACATAGTGGCAATCACTGGTAGCAACCAATGGCAACCCCATACGCTGAGCCAGTTGAACGGCACCTTCCATCTGCTGCGACTGTATCGCCAACCCGTTATTCATAATTTCAACGAAGTAACGGTCACCGAAAGTCTTCTGAAACCAGCCGGCAATTTTTTCAGATTCGGCCCAATCTCTTTCCTCTCCAGTGCCACGTAAAAGGCTTTGACTAAGCTCGCTGGAAACACAACCGCTTAAACAAATGATGCCTTCCTGGTGGGCGGCCAACACTTCCTTGTCAATTCGCGGTTTAAAGTAGAAACCTTCAAGATAAGCAATCGAAGCAAGCTTGACTAAATTTTTGAAACCTGTCTGATTCTGAGCCAGTAAGGTCAGGTGGTAACTTGCTTCCCTAAGACTTCCATCCGCCTTCCGAAGTCGGCTGCCAGGCGCGATATAGGCTTCATAGCCAATGATGGGATTGAGATCCGCCTCTTTCAATTTCCGGTAGAACTCAAGTGCTCCGTGCAGGTTACCGTGGTCCGTCAATGCCAGCGCATTCATCCCTTGCGATTTGGCTCGTTTGATCAGCCGGTCAATCGAACTGGCACCATCCAGCAAACTATAGTGGCTGTGGCAGTGTAAATGGACGAAAGGTCGTTCGCTCATCAAATCCCTCGAGCCAAATGCGGTCCTTCGAAAACAACGTCGGCGGCCTACTCTGAACCCGCTTATTTTATCGAAGCTCCCAAGTCACGGCCAGTGGCCCGGTAAAGCAGCATTTCCAGTTAAAACCGGATGTCATGAGTCCGGCGAGTTGATCGTTCAAAATACGTGGCTGTCGATGGGCTTGCTGACCTCACTCCGTCCGCCTCTGACTGTTTCTGTGGGCGTCTGCTACGCCCCTCCATTTCCGGCTCCGTCCAACTCCGGCCTCCGGGATGCACGCGTGCGGAAGACCGTCAGGTGCAGGATTTTAATCAAATTGGCTGACTTGACCTAACGTGTCACGTTCGGTGTCGAAGCAAAAACTGGCCCGTCCGCGCCCTGAGCACAACTTTGACGAGCCAGAAGTTGACTTCGTTCACAGCATTTCCAAAACCAGCCACTGGAGGAGTTCAAATCATGCAATTGATTCAGAAATTTACGCAACGCAGTTATGGTTCCACTCGCCTTCGTGACCTCAAGGCTTATGGAATACAAAGTTCTTCGACAGGACGTGTCATGATAACGGGGATCGAAATTGATGGCCAATTGTCTGTACCTTCGCCTTGCTTCTGGAAATCACTGTTGAATCAGTTTCGTGTGTCTAAATCAACACTCCGGTTCTTTGGCACTAACGAAATATTAGAACGTCTAAAACAGTGGTCCCCCAACACCGTGATACGCTACCGTATCGAACGAGATGCGTTCGATGACACCACTATCATGGCTGTCTGCAACCGTGCAACGCCCAAAAAACGTTTCGATCACAGGGCATGCCACAGGACTTGCGACGGGCAACAATCAACACCATAGCCTGCCTCTTGAAAAAGGAGACCGTCTACTTACGATCCTGCCGAATGTGGTCTAGATTGACCTGCATTTGTAGCTTGTCATGGCAATCTGAGGACTATTTCAATGGCGCGAAACGAGCAACTCATTCGCCAACATAAGCTCCTGCAAATCCTCGAACGATCTCGGTTCGGGAGGACATTGAACGAAATACGCGGAGATCTCGTTGATGAACTGGGGTTAACATCGTTACACACACGAAGTGTCCGACGTGACCTGGAAGCCTTACAAACCGCCGGGATCGACGTCGATTCGCACGATACGGGACGTGGTAAAGTCTGGAAACTCGGTCCTACCTTCCGTGGCACTCAGCGAATCACCGCTTCGGTTACTGAACTGCTGGCCCTGTCCCTGGGACGTGACCTCCTTTACCCCCTTTCAGGAACTCCTTTCTGGATAGGAATTGAGAGTTTCTGGTCCAAGATACGAGAAAGTATGCCCGAAGCTGTTTGGCAACATTATGAAAAGCTGCGCCAAATCTTGTACGTGCGGGGAACCCCCGCCAAAACCTATCGGAAACAGGAAGGGGTGATTAAAACGATCAATCGAGCGATCCAGCAACATCGCGTCGTTCGAGCAGAATATCAGCGTCCCGGAGAACCCGGTCCTCGCCAGCGAAAAATCGAACCCTACGGGGTGGTCGTCCATCAGTCGAGTCTGTACATCGTCGCCGCGGCCTGTGAAATCGATGACCGACCGGAACGAGTTCGCCAATTCAAATTGGATCGATTTCGAAAGGCTGAAGCATTGGATGAATATTTCAAGCTTCCAGGGGATTTCGACCTGCATCAGTACCTGGGAGAAAGCATTGGCGTTTTCAGCGGAGGCAAGCCCAAAAACTTCCGGATACGAATCAGTGGCTATGCGGCCACGTGGGTGCAGGAAGACCCCTGGCACCCCGAACAAGAGGTCGAAGTCCACCAAGATGGTAGCGTGACACTAAAAGTCCGGGCCGCACACGACCTGGAGATTCTCCCGCGCGTGCTGGCTCTTGGCCCCGAAGCGGAACTTCTGGCGCCAAAATCATCTCGGGAATCGATCATCAGAACAATTGCTGAACTATCCAGGAAA
Source organism: Planctomycetaceae bacterium (assembly GCA_002726515.1). Taxonomy (GTDB): domain Bacteria; phylum Planctomycetota; class Planctomycetia; order Pirellulales; family Pirellulaceae. The sequence goes on from PBTE01000077.1 coordinate 35,789, forward strand.
TATCAAGATTGAGCGAAAATACCCATGTCTCCTCGTCGCAAAATCGGATTGCGTAGCGGTCGGCTTCTTTCATCAGGATTCGATACCGAATCGGCTTGCCGGCACTGGGACTGACTTCGCCGACCGGAGAACAGTAAGTGGGTCTGTTCACATTGCACCGCCGGCACGCAGCGCGGGGAGGGAAACGAATTCACGCGAGGAGACTCAGCCGAATTCAACGCCCCCGAATCATCACCCTGCGTATCCCTGACGCGACACGAAAGAAGTCATTTCGACACCAGAGCTGCCAGTGACGATTGGCAGAATCGATCAGAATCGATCAGAATCGATCATGGTGTAGAAAATTTTTCAACAGGCACCGCCAGCATTGATGCGACTGACCCGGATCCATGGAAAAACCGTAACCCATTTAATAATAGATAGTTACACCTCCTTCTCCGGATACCGATCGCAACGCTTATGCGACTAATAGGGCACTTAGGCATGGTTGTTGCAGTTAAACGGTAGTGCAATTGAGGCTGCCAGTTACAGGCATTTCTGCTTTGGTTCGCAACTCGCCGCGCGTCATCGGCATCACGAGAAGAATGGATGGCCGAACGACGGGAGATTCGAGGCCCAATTTTCTAAGCGTTTAGGAACATTAACGAACTCTCGCCGCATCGAACACGTAACTATGAATATAACCGCGAAATCAAAAAAAATTGCCTCGGATCGGCAAACTCGTCTCCCCCGGATGAACGACGAAATGCTACTGCGTTCCTATCGCCGCACGGGTGACGGGAAAGCGTTTGCACAGTTGGTTCACCGGTATGAAAATGAAATCTACAACTACCTCCGTCGTTACACGGGCCATGCCGAAATGGCGGAGGACGCATTTCAGACGACATTTTTACAAGTCCACCTTAAGTGCAACCAATTCGACGACGGTCGCAAGTTGCGACCCTGGCTATATGCGATCGCCACCAATCAAGCCATCGATTTGCAACGCAGAAACCGTCGTCATCAGGCCACGAGCCTGAATCGGGCCACCGGAAACGAGACACTTGATCAAGCCGGTCAACTGATTGACCTCCTGGAGACAGACGAAGCCGGACCATTGACCAAATTGCACGTGGCAGAACGCCGGAGATGGGTGCAGAACGAGTTGCAGAAACTCCCGGAACACCTGTACACCGTAGTACGCCTGATCTATTACCAAGGGCTCAAATACAGGGAAGCAGCAGACGTGTTAGCAATCCCCGTGGGGACGGTGAAGAGCCGTCTGCACTCGGCGATTCTCAAACTGAGTGAAGCATGGCAATCTGCGATCCTCAAAACAGAAGAGTAATCTATTCAATGCGAGAACTGTTGCTCGGATATTTGCTTGGTGCACTGAACAAAACCGAACAGGCAAGTGTCGAAGAACGGGTCAAACGGGATCCCCAGTTCCGTGAAGAACTGAAGTGTCTGGCTGTCAGTCTTCGACCCTCGCAGGTGGAGCGAGGGATGTTCCCTGCCCCCGAAGGCCTGGCTCAGCAAACCATCGAGTTGGTTACCAAGTACATTGATCAAGAAAAAACCAACTCGGTTCGCAGGCGGATCAGTACCCGTCGGCAAGGCCGTGCTCGCACACACTGCTGGTCCCTGCCCGACGTGATGATGGCGGGTGGAGTTGCGGTAGCCGCGGCGCTTCTGTTTTTCCCCACAATCGCCAATAGCCGTTTTCAATCAGGGATTACCGGAGTTCAGAATCACAAGCGGATGCTGTACCTGCCAGTGAGGAATGATGACAATGCGAGTCACGGACATCTGTCACAACCGGTCGTCCAAAAACAGCAGGCATTTGTGGGCGCTGACGCACCCATCCACCAGCAAGATCCAGCGTGGTTTCTGCACCCTCGGTCGACTTCCGCCGAATCGTTAAAATTGTCAACAGCAGAACAATCACAGTCCGGCAGCGGACCGGTGTTAAGGCTCGTGCAAGAAACTCTGCCTGATCGATACGGCTACACGCTGGGCTACAATCTGATTGACCGCTATCAGCCAACCAGGCAGCAGCCCCGTTCTCATTCTGACATCATATCTGCTGCGGCAAGTAGCTCGGCCCGGGGTCGCCACAGTACGAACCGTGGCGATTGGCAACAGAACGTGCTCCTGGATGATTGACGCTTGCAATCCTACCACAATCCCAGTGACACCGTCTTTCTTCATGAGGGTCACGCGATGACCCTGATCCTGCTGCCTTAGACATGCTCGCCCTGCGGGGTTCTCGATGATTCTCAAAGGAGTGGACCGAGTTTTCTCAGCACACCTGTCTTCGAACACCTCCAGCAGAGAAGTCGATTTTTTGCCACCTAGACGCATTAAAAAAACCACATTGTGACCAAATTCCAGATCCTCACCACGCAGAAATTGGGTCGGTAAACCCATCACCAGAAAATGCTTAGCTGCTGAAGCGGGCCGCCCGCCAGGCTTCGGACCGGTTTGGCACCCGAATTGCATTTCTTCTGACTGAATGGCGGCCGTCACAGAGCCTGTGTCCCCTCGGACTCCGGCGGATCCAGGTTGTTCGTCGATCTCATCTCCACTCAAGATCAGAGCCATGCGGGCCCCAGAACAAATCGAGTTAGCAGGCCTCCTGGCAACACACGGGGCCACACTCATTCGTTGCCAGGCCCGTCTGTCAAATCAAAGTCTCAACAGCTACTGGACCGGTTCACGGTTCCGACTGGAACGTTGGTCGGAAGCCATTCACAACTACCAGCAACTTCGTGAAAACCGTCTCGTACCTCCAGAAGCGGATGACGAAGAATGGCTGCAAATGCGGGTTCAATTGGAAGAGATCATCGTCTCGGAAGTATTGACTCGAGTCTGGCTAGGCATCACGCGTGGAATTGATTGCCAGAGAAAGACGGTCGAACTGGAGCCTCCGGCCAGAAGCGTAATGCTCGGACATATGGAAGCTCGCCAGAGAGCTCTCGGCCTGCTCGTCGATCCCCGTATTGTAGACTCGGGTGAAGCGGAATGGCTTCACCGGCTGCAGCAAAGATCTGAACGATGGAACGATTTGTTGATTGGTCGCCTTGTGGCTCAAAACCTGGGCGACCTCAGTCAGGCGGCAAGTTACCCTGATCGCGCATTGGAGTTCGCTGAAGACCTGCGGCGAGATCACCAACTGGTGGGTGACGAAATGGCGTGGTCGCTCCTCATTACTTCCATGCAGACAGTGTTCGCACCTTGTTTAGATATTCCCAGTCCCAATACCGAACTCAACAAAATGATTGCCGTGTCGATCCTTGCTTGCTTTCCTCCCGACATGTTTGATTCCATAGGTCTGGCAAAGTCTCTATGGCAAGTCCGTCTCGACAACATCACCAGCGACGCCCAGGGTCTTCTGCACGAATTCATGGAATTGGAGAGTTCGCTGCCACCTTCTTCGGCCAGAGAATCACGGGCTGGCCAAGGGAACAATTATCTGGATAACGGGAATCGCGGATTCTAATCCGGGTGACGCCCCCGTTTTCTGAACCTTACACCTTCTGACAAAGGTCAGTTCAACGGCGATAGATCATGTTCGTTGGGGCGTGAAGAACATTCATGATGGTCCCACTATGACATTCCATCCGTAGACCAAGATGTTTTTTCGAAACTCTCACGGATTGAGACTCAAAAACCGCCGTATTTTTTGTCGGCAGAGCGGTCGAGAAAAACGTCGGTCTCCGGAGTATTTTACAACAGGAACGGACCGCGTCTTGCTAATTGTAGGGACACAGTCAGTCAAGCCGCCCGTTCCCCGCTGCCTGACTTGTTTGAGGTCGCGGATATCGTTTTTACTACAGAGCCTTTGAAATCGTAAAACTTGATTTCATTTTCCTCCACGAACCACACCGCGGATCGATCCTCGTGAGAATACCGCCGACCACAAAAATGTCCGTCCCGAATCAAAATCGTTTCCAGCATTGACTGCTGAGAGTCGGCACCAAGTTTTCGAAATGTTTTTCGAATGATATCGCGAACCGAATCAGCGGTTGGCAGGGTCGACATGCAAAAATCTCGCCTTTTACGCGTGAAGAACTCGCTCGTGAAAGCTGGAACATCGGGTTATCTAAAACTGCTCCAACTTCAAAGTGGCTCACCCGGAAACCGGCAGCCTTCCGAGTCATGCCTACGCCTACTACCATCGGTCACCGTCGGACACGAATTTCGTCAGTTGACTTCAATCGCGCAACTCTGCGCATTTTGACGGTGGAAAACCGTTTGGCTGCTGTGTCCTTCCAACAATCTGCCACCACCTCAACCGACTGTTTTTCGGGCGTGTATTGCTAGCAGCGGATGGCCCTTCATAAGCCACCGCATCAGAAATCACCCTGCCGCGCTCAAAAACCTTCTGATAACGGCCTCAATCAGGAGAAGATTCCTTCGAATACGTGAAATAGGCCGTCGTTGCAGAGAGTGAAACATCGCGTTGGCAAATCTTTTCCAGCCAATCCATGGCTCCGTCGATTTCCGGGGCATGTCGCCGGCGTGACGCTTGCAGACTGGCTCGACGGGATTCAGGCGTGTAGGAAACCTGTGCGTTTTTCGAATAGGAGCGAAGCAACGGGCTGTGCAGGGTGACTTGGCGGATCTGCTCATAGTTGGACGGTAAATCCAGAAAACCACTGATTTTTGAAATCGTGATAGTTGGCTCAGCGAGAAAATTGTCGAAGCTTAACCACAGGGTGTTCAAGGTTTCATCCCCATGAGCTTCCAGCAACTCCCTCATTTGAATCAACCAAATCATCGCTGAGCACTTGGCATCGTCCAATCTGTCCAGATCGGGAAGATTTCCGACCAAACGCTTGAGCCCTTCTTCCCGCCATTGGAAGGCTTCTCGATTTTCTCCGCGATGGTGTTCCTGCAACATGGTGGCCAGGTACGATTCCAAATCCACGCTGATCAGGACACCACGACTGAATTTTTTCCATTGCAAGAAGTAACGCAAAAGAACGTTAGCATGGCTTGCGGGTTTGATTAAAGCACAGTCTTCCTGACGGTAAGTTCTCGCTAATAACGCCATCACTACGTCCGAAATGTGCTCCCAATGTGGCACTCCCTGAGGCGCAGAACGGGCCAACGCCATCAAGACCGGTGGCTCACGTAGAGCGAAGCAACCGGGCAATTCACCCAACATACGAGAAATCAGCGTCGAGCCGCAGTGACCCACGTGAAACAGAAAATTCAATGGTGGTTGAGTCATCTTTGTTTGCACTGCCGTTGGCCATAGCTCTTTCAAGTGGATTACCTTTTCCTCCGAAAGCACACGGTCCAGGCGGTTGTCCAGAAATGCCGCTTCTCGATAGCCCCTTTCGTCCGTTTCCACAAATGAAGCCAAGCCTCGACGGAAATCCACACTCTTGATCAGCCAGTTCGGCGTCTCCCACAACTGGGATTGGAATTCGGCGGACGACTTGCCCGACAGAAAAGACATCGCAGATCCGATCACACTATGTAAAAGAATTATCTGTTTTCGAAAGCAAATGATCGTCGAAAAGCGGAAATCATCGAACTTCTCCGCTGCGTTCACAGTCGCATCATAAAGACCTTTTGAAGTTGGACATCTACCGTGTCAGAGCGAACAAGGCGTTCCAATTTATTTTCCGTGAATCGAAGCCACTCTGTCGGATTTGTTCACCAATTGAGCATGGGTCCTATTTCATTGTCGTGGAAAACATGACATCCGCACATTCTAGCTGCTTGATTTTGAATGGCTTTTTTGTTCCTGCAGACCGCAACCCAAGCGAGCCACGTGCTTAACAAGTGGCTTGACCCGTGGCAGACTCAGCCAGCACACCAAGATGACCGTTCTCCCTCGCTGGAACGGTCGTCTCCTGACAATGCCTGCTCTGACGACCTTCCGAGCCATCGCAAACCGTTTTAAGTGTGTCAACCAAAAAACCGTCGACAGACACTGGTCATCACAAGCCCGAAAAACAGAAAACCGAAATCGAGAATACCACGCCCCACAATAGGTTGTAAGACGCTCATTCAAATCCCCGTTTCCACCAATGCCTGTTCCTATCAGCCCAGGACGCCCATGTTCACCTTAAGCCCTGCTTTGCAATAGTGTTGTGACATCTGATTTGGCTGATTAATTTCCAGTCTGGCTGTGCGATTTCAGCGCGCAGCGGCAACCTGTGCCAGATTGACTGCCCGCTTTTGGGCGATTACGCTAACATGTTCGATTTTAATCTTATCTTCTCTTGATATCGCATTTCGTGATTTCATCTGATTCCGATCGGAACCGATGCATCTCAAGTCGCTAAAAATTTTTTGTGACGTGGTCAGTCGTCGCAGTTTTTCACGCGCTGCCGACGAAAATGGCATCTCCCAATCGGGAGTCAGTCAAATCGTACATCAATTGGAAGAAAATCTGGAGGTAAAGCTCTTTGACCGGTCCAAGCGGCCCTTTGTGCTTACTCCCGAAGGAGAGGCTTATTACGACGGTTGCCGCAAGTTGGTGAAGCGATTTGCCGCGCTTGAAGAAGAGGTCCGTACCCTGCAACAGGAAGTTGCAGGCCGAGTCAGTGTTGCTTCGATTTACTCGGTAGGGCTCAGCCACATGAAACATTACATCCAGGAATTTTTAAAACAATATCCAAAATCTGAGGTGGGCATCGAGTATCAACAGCCGGACCGAGTGTACGAGTTGGTTGACCAGGGTCAGGTCGACTTGGGATTAGTGAGCTTTCCCAAGTCATCGCGTTCCATTGAATCATTGGCTTGGCGAGAGGAACGAATGGTACTGGCATGTGCTACAACTCATCGTTTCGCCTCGCGACAAAACATCAGTCTGAGGGAGTTACAGGGTGAAACGATGGTGGGTTTCGTCACCCCTCTTCGAATTCGGCGTGAGATTGATCGCACGTTGGGACAACATGATGTGGAAGTCAAGCTGGCGCTGGAATTCGACAACCTTGAAACCATCAAACGCGCTGTAGAAATCAACACGGGGATCAGTTTGTTACCGGAACCCACTTTGCAGCGCGAAGTGGCTGTTGGAAGCTTGCGATCGATTCCACTGCAAAACGAACCTTTGATCCGACCTTTGGGAATTATCCACCGGCGGGGAAACATACTGGGTGCCACAGCGCGGCGCTTCATCCAATTCCTACAGGTAAAAGGCAAGGAATCCAGCAGTAACGGCAGCCACTCGACGTCCACGCATTCCAACGGGAATGGCGAAAACGAGGGAACTTCGAAGAGAAATTCACACCCAACTACAAACTCACAATAAGGAACTTACCATCAACTGCTTCTTCCAATTCCTACCTCTCCGTAATGCATTTCCTCACTGGCGCAAGGAAACAGCGTCAAAGTAGCTCGTCGGTAGTTTTCCAGGAAGATCAGCCTGTTTGCAGGTGTTACCCATGTCCCATCGCCCAATCTGGAAATTGCCTCCCAAGCAAGGACTTTACGATCCCGCCTTTGAGCATGACAGTTGCGGTATCGGCTTTGTGGCCCAGGTGAAGGGCCAGCGCAGCCATCAGATCGTGTTGGATGCTGACCGCATGTTGCAAAACATGGATCACCGTGGTGCTTGTGGGTGTGAAGCCAACACTGGAGATGGTGCCGGGATCCTCACTGCACTCCCGTATGAATTTCTGCAAAAGGTTGCCCGCGATGACTTGCAGGCGGAGTTGCCCGAGCCAGGCACTTTCGCGGCCGGTCTGGTCTTCCTGCCCCAGAAGAAGATCGAACGTGAACATTGTAAGCGAACGCTTGAAAAGATCATCGCCGAGCAGGGTCAACGCCTCGTCGGCTGGAGAAGGGTTCCCGTCGATCCGGAAAAGGCGGATATCGGATCGACTGCCCGGCAAAGTGCTCCGGAAATCGAGCAACTCTTCATTGCGGCGGGTGAAGGGTTAAAAGGTGACGCGTTTGAACGTCAAATTTACCTGATCAGGAAACGAGCCAGTCATCTCATACGGAGTGATGAAAATCTGGAACAGGCGAAAATGTTCTACATTTGCAGTCTCTCTTCAAAGGTCATCATTTACAAAGGAATGCTGGCCTCCTTCCAATTGTTGAAATACTTCCCCGACCTCACGGACCCCGAATTCACCACACATCTGGCCATGGTGCATTCTCGCTTCAGCACCAATACCTTCCCCTCCTGGGACCGTGCCCAACCCTGCCGTTTCATGAGCCACAACGGCGAGATCAACACATTGCGCGGCAACGTGAATTGGATGCGAGCCCGTGAAGGCGTCATGCACAGCGACCTGTTCGGCAATGAGTTACCCAAGTTGTTTCCCATCATCGAACCCGACTGTTCCGATTCGGGTACTTTTGACAACACTCTCGAGTTTCTGCTCATGACAGGGCGGACGTTGCAGGAAGCCGTGATGATGATGATTCCCGAAGCGTGGCAAAATCACGACACCATGCCTGAAGACAGGCGCACCTTCTACGAGTTTGACTCGTGCATGATGGAGCCGTGGGATGGGCCGGCCTCAATCGCGTTCACCGACGGCCACTACATCGGGGCGGTCCTGGACCGAAATGGATTGCGTCCCAGTCGTTATTACCTGACGCACGATGACCGGGTCATCATGGCATCAGAAGTTGGCGCAATGCCTGTTGACCCGGCAATCGTAAAAGAAAAGGGTCGTTTGCAACCCGGACGGATTTTCCTGATCGACTTCCAACAGGGAAGACTGATTCCGGACGAAGAACTGAAGTCCGAATGGGCCAAGCAGCGACCCTACTCCCGCTGGCTGCAGAACCAGCGGATTTGCTTGAAGGATCTGCCCACGGAAGCAGAAGCTCATGGGTTTTCCCCGGAAACTCTGGTCCAGCGCATGAGAGCTTTTGGCTATACCGTGGAAACCATGCAATTCATGTTGCTGCCGCTCGTCACGGAACTGCGCGACCCTGTAGGATCGATGGGCAACGATTCGGCGTTGGCCTGTCTGTCGGATCAGCCACGCATGCTTTACGACTATTTCAAACAACTCTTCGCGCAGGTGACGAATCCCGCTATCGATTCGATTCGGGAGGAGGTCATCATGTCGTTGGAATGCTACATCGGCCCCGAAGGAAATTTGTTGCAAACCACCGAGCAGCATGCCCACCGTCTGTTGATCCCGCACCCCATCCTGACAAACGAGGAGCTTGCCTCACTCAAGCACCTCAACCACCGAGGTTGGCGGGCCAAGACGATCCACATGACGTGGCCCAAATCCGAAGGGAAAGCGGGATTGCTGAAAACACTCGACCACATGTGTGCCGAAGCTGAACAAGCGATCGATGATGGTTACAGTCTGGTGGTACTATCTGATCGCAACCTCGCGGCGGACCAGGTACCCGTGAGCGCCCTGCTGGCTTGTGGCGCAGTGCACCATCACTTGGTCAGGAAAGCCAAACGAACACGGATTGGCATCGTCCTGGAAACGGGCGAGGCGAGAGAAGTGCACCACCACTGCCTACTGGTCGGATACGGAGCTGATGCCATCAATCCCTACCTTGCTTTTGAAGCCATCTGGCAGGCCCGACGTGAAGGCCTGTTGCCGGATAAGTTCAACGACGAGAAGATTGTTGCCAGCTATCGCAAGGGAGTCGCCAAAGGCATGCTCAAGGTGATGGCCAAAATGGGCATTTCGACCCTGCAGTCCTACAAAGGCGCACAAATCTTCGAGGCTGTGGGGCTTCGTGACGAAGTCATTGAGCGGTGTTTTGCTGGCACAGCAAGTCGTTTGCAAGGAGTAAATTTCGACGTGCTGGCTGAAGAACTCCTACGTCGTCACGCCATGGGTTACCCATCCAATGAATCCAATGGACAAACCGATCTGTCAAATCCGGGTGAGTTTCATTGGCGGGCCGAAGGGGAACGTCATATGTGGGATCCCCGTTCCATTGCCGACATCCAAGTCGCCGCCCGTTCCAATGACCAAGAAGCGTATTGGCGATTCGCGCGACATGCGAACGAAGATGCGCACACCAGATGCGCACTACGCGGACTGCTGCAAATTCAGAAAAAACCTGCTGCGGAGCAGCTTCCGCTGGACGACGTGCAACCTGCCAGTGAAATCGTGAAGCGTTTCTGTACCGGTGCCATGAGTTTCGGTTCGATCTCATCGGAAGCTCATGAAACACTGGCGCTTGCCATGAATCGCTTGGGAGGAAAAAGCAACACTGGTGAAGGCGGTGAAGACCCGGAACGATTTCAACCATTCCCCAATGGCGACTCCAAGAGATCCGCAATCAAGCAGGTGGCGTCCGGTCGCTTTGGAGTGACAATCTGGTATCTCGCGAACGCGGATGAGTTGCAAATCAAGATCTCGCAGGGCGCCAAACCGGGAGAAGGGGGGGAGTTACCCGGCCCAAAGGTGGATCAAAATATTGCCCGCATACGTTACTCAACACCCGGTGTGGGACTGATCAGTCCGCCTCCGCATCACGATATTTACTCAATCGAAGACCTGAAGCAGTTGATTCATGACTTGAAGAACGCAAACCCAAGTGCCCGGATCAGTGTGAAATTGGTGTCCGAAATCGGAGTAGGCACGGTCGCGGCGGGCGTTGCGAAAGGCTTCGCTGACCACATCCTGATCTCAGGAGACAGTGGTGGAACGGGTGCCTCGCCTTTAACCAGCATCAAGCATGCAGGGCTGCCCTGGGAATTGGGAATCGCCGAAACCCACCAGACACTCGTTATGAATGATCTCCGTTCGCGCGTCGTCCTGCAAACAGACGGCCAGTTGAAGACAGGCCGGGACGTGGTGATCGCAGCCATTCTGGGTGCCGAGGAATTTGGATTTTCAACAGCGCCTCTGATTACTCTTGGTTGCATCATGATGCGCAAATGTCACTTGAACACTTGCCCAGTCGGAATTGCTACTCAGGATCCGGTCTTACGCGACAAATTTAAAGGAAAACCGGAACACGTCATCAACTATTTGTTCATGGTTGCCGAAGAAGCTCGACAAATCATGGCCGGACTGGGAATTGGCTCAATCAATGAACTCATCGGCCGAGTCGATTGTTTGCAGGTAGACAAGGCAATCAAACACTGGAAAGCGGATGGTATTGACCTGACACCCATTCTGGCCCCGGCGACGAGTCCACATCCGGAGGTGGGAGTTTATTGTCAAAGGGAACAGGATCACGGGTTGGATAAAGCGCTCGACCATCAGTTGCTCGAACTAGCACAACCGGCCTTGGAACGGGGCGAACAGGTGAGTTTCGAACTGCCTATCGTCAACACGAACCGCACCGTGGGAACCATTCTAAGTCATGAACTGGCGAAAAAATGGGGTCAACAATGCCTGCCGGATGACACCATACGAGTTAAGTTCACTGGTTCAGCGGGCCAAAGTTTCGGCGCATTCCTGGCCCGGGGTATTACCCTGGAACTCGAAGGGGATGCCAACGACTATGTCGGAAAAGGACTCTCAAGTGGCCGGTTGATTGTTTATCCACCCCGAGAAAGCACCTTTTCTCCCTCAGAAAACATCCTGGTCGGAAATGTCTGTCTCTATGGTGCAACAGGGGGCGAAGCGTATTTCTGCGGCCAAGCTGCGGAAAGATTTTGCGTGCGTAACTCGGGTGCCCGCGCCGTGATTGAAGGTGTGGGTGACCACGGTTGCGAATACATGACAGGTGGCCGAATCGTGATTCTCGGACCTACCGGGAGAAACTTCGCTGCAGGCATGAGTGGCGGAATCGCCTACGTCTGGGCGGCTGATCGCGACGCATTCCGGGCAAGTTGCAATTTGGGTATGGTGGCACTCCAAGATTTAGTTGCCCCCGAAGACGTCTTTGAAGTCCGTGAACTGATTGCTGCGCATGCCAAATATACGGGGTCCGAACTGGCCCTGGACGTGTTAGATCGCTGGGAGCATGTACAAGAACAATTTGTAAAAGTGATGCCCACCGATTACGAACGGGTACTTCAGGAAATGAAACGTACGCAGGCAGACGCACCCCATTAGGGTGGTTGCCCGGGTCAGGGAAAATTCCCTTGACCCTGGCATAGCAGGCATCCCGCCGGGAAACGGGGTCCTGCCTTGCGACGTGGTCTTTCCAGAACAGTTCGCCAGCGGGGAGTACGAGAGGGTCGGCCTTGAGGCCGGCTCGAAGCGGAGATATTGAATGGGTAAACCAACCGGATTTCAGGAATTTGATCGGCAGGTCGTCCCCTACCGTGAACCACTGGTCCGCATTCAGGATTTCGGGGAAATCTACACAACTCCACTGGAAGAACACCTGCACACTCAAGGTGCCCGCTGCATGGATTGCGGTGTGCCGTTCTGTCAGTCCAGCAACGGCTGCCCGATTGACAATTTGATTCCGGAGTGGAACGACCTGATCTACAGGGGTCGTTGGCAAGATGCTCTGAATCGGCTTCACAAAACAAACAATTTTCCAGAATTCACAGGACGCACCTGCCCCGCTCCCTGCGAAGGGGCCTGTGTGCTGGGCATCAATGAGCCGCCGGTGACAATCAAGAACATCGAAAATGCCATTATCGATCGTGGTTTCAGCGAAGGTTGGGTACTACCTCATCCTCCTGCAACCAGAACGGGAAAACAGGTGGCCATCGTGGGTTCCGGACCGGCAGGTCTGGCCGCGGCCGCTCAACTCAACAGCGTGGGACACAATGTAACAGTCTATGAACGGGCCGATCGCATTGGCGGGCTGTTGATGTATGGTATCCCCAACATGAAACTCGACAAGAGCATCGTTCAACGGCGTGTCAATCTACTCGCAGAGGAAGGCGTCAAATTTGTGACGTGTACTCATGTGGGAAAATCCGAGGAATTTCCAGAGGGACACATGACCTCCGTCATGACTGAACGCGGCTGTCAGATTGAGTTCATCGATCCACGTCAGTTGCTGGATCAAAACGATGCCCTCCTGTTGACCACCGGCGCCACTCGTCCCTTCGACCCCGTGGCCAATTGTCCCGGCCGTGACCTGAAGGGCATCTACTTTGCAATGGATTTCCTGACGCGGAATACCAAAAGTCTTCTCGATTCGAATCTCGAAGATCAAGCATACACTTCCGCTTCCGGAAAACACGTGGTCGTCATCGGAGGAGGGGACACGGGAGCCGACTGCATCGGAACCTCCCTGCGGCACGGTTGTAACAGTATGGTGAACTTCGAATTACTGGTCCAACCCCCGGCTCAACGTGCTGCCAACAATCCGTGGCCGACCTGGCCTCGCATTTTCCGGGTTGACTATTCACATGCTGAAACCAAGGCACAATTCAACAAGGATCCGCGGGCCTTCTGTGTCATGACCAAAGAATTCCTTGGCAATGGCACCGATCGGGTCCGGGCAGTAAAAACGGTAGAGGTTGACTGGACCAAATCTACTGACAAATCACCTTTCAGCGAGGTCCCCGATAGCGAACGGGAATGGCCAGCTGATCTGATTCTGTTAGCGACGGGATTTGTAGGTCCCGAAAAAGGTGTGGGAGAAATGCTGGGGCTAGAAATGCAAAATCCTCGCGGCAACTGGGAAACATTCCAGGCAAACCATGGCCCTTTTGCAACCAACATCGAAGGTGTTTTTGCCGCGGGCGACTGCCGGAGAGGCCAATCACTCGTTGTCTGGGCTATTAACGAAGGTCGTGGTGCCGCCCGGTCCGTGGATGAGTACCTGATGAATGTCAGCTCGCTTCCCGTGCAGGGCCCATAGAGACAGGGGTATTTCAAGCTCCTGCGAAATATTTTCATCAACGCGGCTTGCATCCTCCCATCGGTTGCGAAGAATAATTCCTCAAAGTGGTTTCCAATTGCCTCGTGACGACCTTCACCCCTCTTTTGGCAAGGGGCCTCTCGGAGTGCAACCCGCCCAGTTAGAATTTGGAGCGAGCTTGGAAATCCCCAGCGATCGCTGCCGCCTCACCTCGACAGGTTCACCTGCTCCTGGCTTGCGGCAATGCCTGCCAGGAAAGCCTACAAAGTGAAGAAATCTGACGCGACCCGATTGGCGACGATTATGCGTGAAGAGGTGCAGCGCGCCGTGACACAAATTCGTTTTTCCGGACACCCCAAACCTTTTTACATTTCCTTCCTGGTGCGAGATGAAAACGTCCGACAAATCAAGGCTTCTTATGGCAGCCTGTCGGCTGATTCCGAGGAACGAAAACGAACTGGCTACTGCGATGTGCACGTTGGTTCCTATCGTCATGACCAAGTTCAGGATGGGGGACTTTACGACAATTCACAAGACGACGACTCGTATTCCTACATTGATCTCCCCTTCGGCCAGCGCGACTCGGGAATTCGTCATGGGTTGTGGCGCCAAGCCGAAGTGCGCTATCGAGAGGCAGTCGAGGCTTACGCAGCCAAGAAGTCTTATGAGTTGACTTACGTGGACCGTAATCGAAATTTTTTTTCCTTTGAAAAGACACCTGCTATTGAAGATGTTCGCTGGAAAAAGTCACCTGGTGTCGACTCAGCTTACTGGTCTCGTTTCGTCGAAATGACTTCCTTGATAGTACGTGATTTTCCTGAAGTCAAAGAATCACATGTTCTCTTCAAGGCACATAATCGTGTTCATGTCTTCGTAAATTCGGAAGGCCGTTTGATTGTCCAGTGTTTGCCCCTGTGGTCTGTTTCGTGTTTTCTCTGGCTGTTACCTCCCTCGGGAGATGCACTTTCGTGGACGATCAGCCACTTCACCACTCGTCCGGATGAACTGCCTGATGTGCGTGCTTTTCGACGGGAGATTCGTGAGACTGTGGAGAAATTGAAATCCCTTGCCCGGGCCCCGGCGCTCCGATCTTATTCCGGCCCCGTCTTGCTGGATCCCATACCGGCAGGCCTGCTGGTACATGAAGCCCTGGGACATCGGCTCGAAGGAAACCGAATGCTTTGCACTGGTGAAGGGCAAACATTTCGCGACAGTGTGAATCAAAACATCCTCCCGCCCTATTTATCCATCGAAGACGATCCCGGGTTGAAAGATTTTCAAGGCCGTTCCCTCGTGGGTCACTATCGTTACGATGACGAAGGCGTCGCCGGAGAAAAAACGAAACTTGTGGAACATGGAGTCTTGAAAACTTTCCTCACGTCGCGCGCCGGAATCTCCAGTCGCCATCGTTCCAATGGACACGGTCGCAATGAACGCCACGAGCGAACCATCAGTCGCATGGCGGTAACGCGCGTCATCAGTGAGAATGGGAAAAGCGATGCTGAAATGAAACAAGCCCTGATCGAAGAAGTCCAGCGGCAGAACCTCCCCTATGGTATTCGCATTCTCTCGGCCACGGGTGGTGAAACGGCCACCGAATCCTACAACTTCCAGGCATTTCTGGGAGAAATCAATATGGCTGCTCGAGTCTTTCCCGACGGACGCGAGGAACTGGTGCGAGGAGTCGACTTTGTTGGCACACCATTGAACGCTACACGCACCGTCGCAGCAGCAGGTAATCGCTACGAAGTTGACAATGCTTACTGTGGAGCCGAGTCGGGCTGGGTGCCGGTCAGCACGATCAGTCCCTCGTTGCTCATTACCCACCTCGAGCTACAGGCAAAATCAGATCCGCCTTACAGCCAACCCTGCTATCCAATCCCCTGGGAAGTACAATCTCAGTAGTTTTTCTAGAACCAGACGCTCGCGGCCCAAGCGGGTCCAGGAGTCCAAAACCCTGAATGCCAGGTACGTCATTTATTGATCCTGCATCATCCCACAAGTAAACTAAGATTGAGGAAACCGGTCCGTAAGCATCGCAACTGGAGCGACTACCTCCCGGAGTGCCGCCGTTTCCTGATTGAACACAAGTTGCTCGTTTCGATAACTGATCTCGGGTAGTCGTCTGGATTGATCGCATGCCACGCGTTTTTTTTCTGACGTTTCTGACAGGACTGGCTTGCAACCATGCCTTACGGGCACCAGAGCCAACCGTGCAATTGATCGACAATTCAGTTGGCTTCACTCAAGTTATCGATTTGAATGAAAGTGGAAACGTACTGGGCACTCGAGAGGTAACTGTTGAACCGTCGGGGTTGGCGGCGGAATCGTACTATTGGCAAAACAATCGACAGCTCAAGATTAAATTGCTGGCTGGCTATACGAACATCGAACCACAGGCGCTAAGTGACACGGGTCTCGTTGTTGGTTACGCAACACGTTTTGTTGGAAACCCCGCAGGTAACATGCAGGCTTTCTTGTGGGATGTAACAACGGATGAACCCCTGGGCCTGGAAACATTGGTCGGCTATCGAACTTCCCATGCGTGCGCTGTTAACAAGAACGGCACAGTCATTTCCGGATACGTGGTCGGTTCGGACCCTCCACGGATGGTGCCTTGTGTCTGGAAAAGGATCGACGGTAACTGGAAGAACATCGTGTTACCCACAACGGATCAATATAATCCGTCTCTACACAGCAGCCGGGTTCTGGTCAGTCCAGATGGAAACCAAATCGCAGCCTGCATAACTTCGAATAGCCCGACAGGACAACTTACGTCCTCTCATAGGTCGCTTTGCGTCTGGAGGGTTCAGGCTGATGGGTCCTGGGAGCCTTCAGAGGTCTACCAAGCCACACTGAGACTGTCGGCCATCAATGATCTGGGAATGATTGTTGGTTCTCGCACCGTGAAAACAGTTCGACAGGCCTTTGTATGGGATCCGGCACACGGCTTTCAGATGCTCGGTTTGTTAGAGGGAGATGAAAGTGCCGAGGCACTCGATGTGAACAACAAAGGCCTTGTCGTCGGTTACAGCGACGATCCACACGGTCCCTCAGGAGGTCCTCAAGCCTTCATCTGGAAAGATGGAAAACTGCTCGCACTCGAATTCCCTCTCCCAACTCTTTATAGCTCGGCCACGACTGTGACGGATTCTGGTATGATTGGAGGGTTTCTACAAACATCACCGGACAATGAAAGCGAAGCCAGTAAAACTTTGTCCTTTGTTTTTTCCATGCCAAAGCATCTGCGGTGAAACTTAGATTCGAGTCACACTCATGACAAACCACAATCAAGTGTCCAACACGGATTTCTTCACTGGAAACGATTACCCCAATATCACAAAGATCCAGAGCGACAGCGCCTACTGGGAAAACCAGGGTGCGGACCAACTAGTGTGGGGTTATTTCTGCCTGGAATTGATTCGCCAGTTTGAGCAGAAATTGTTGGAAAGAGACATCGAACGGATTGTTCATGGACCAATCCATAGTAGCGTCGGACAGGAGGCCGTGGCGGTTGGTACGGCGATGGCACTCAGCAGTGAAGACAAAATCACATCCACCCATCGTGCTCACCATCACTTTCTCGCCAAAGCGGTCGCCCATTACGGACCACCCAGCAAAGATATTCTTTCTTTGGCGGACAGCGAGATCTTGAAAGAATGTGTTCGTCGCACGATGGCCGAAATCATGGGACTGAATGCTGGTTGGGTAGCGGGTCGTGGGGGATCGATGCACCTGTTCGACGACGCCTCCGGCAACATTGGAACTCAAGCCATCGTAGCAGGAAATGTTCCTTACGCCTCGGGAATTGCGTTCGCTGAAAAATTTCGCGGCACGGGAAATGTTGCGCTGGCATTCTTTGGCGACGGAGCCGTTTCGATTGGACCTTATCACGAGGGAATTTGTATTTCTAAGGTCTATCAATTGCCCACCATTTTCTTCATCGAAAACAATCTTTACGGAGTCTCGACCAATGTACGTGAAGCCACATCATTAGGTGATCTGGCAATTCGTGCTGCCGGTTACAACATCCCTGGTTTGATCGTCGACGGTATGAACCCCTTGGCCGTCAAACGAGCCGTGGAACTAGCGAAAGCACATGCGGTCGCTGGAAACGGCCCGGTCATGATCGAGGCTAAAACTTACCGCTACTTCCACCAGTCGGGTGGCATGCCAGGCAGTGCCTTTGGCTACCGTACGAAGAAGGAAGAGGAGGCTTGGGCCGCGCGCGACCCCTTGAACACCGCTCCGCGCGCCCTCGTTCGACATGGTCTGTTAGGACAGCACGATGTCGACGCAATTCACAAGATGGCGTCCGACCTGGTCGCCGATGCGGTTGAATTTTGCACCGAAATGGACGAGAACGAAAAACGTCAGGCTCGTCCAGACCTGGTACCCGACCCATCGATTGCGTCGACGTGCCTCTGGAGCGACGGTTACGAATTCGAGGGAATTTCTTTTCGAGATCACTCGCATTTCACCGAGACTCGCAACGTCAAAGTGGTCACGGCAAAATCAAAAGTGATCGCCCGCTGGATGGAAACTGATCCGGAGACGTTTGTTGCAGGTGAAGACGTAGCCAACTTGAAAGGTGGTCCCTACGGAGCCACCCGAGACGCTGTCAAGCAATTTCCAGACCGAGTGCTGAACGCACCCATTGCTGAAGGCGGCTTCGTCGGTTTGGGCCATGGGGCAGCCGTGTCGGGTATGCGACCGATCATAGAGATCATGTTTTGCGACTTTGCACTGATTGCCGCCGACGAACTGTTCAACCAGGTCGCCACCTGCCGTTACATGTATAACGGACGAGTTGATGTCCCGCTGGTCGTTCGCTCACGATGTTCCGCCGGACGCGGTTACGGAGCTCAACACAGCGGCGACACGGTCGGACTGTTTGCCCTTTTTCCAGGCTGGAGGATCGTGGCTCCCACAACTCCTTTCGACTACATTGGCCTGTTCAACAGCGCCATGCGGAGCCTGGATCCTGTCTTGGTGATGGAACATCACGAAGTGGATCTCATCGAAGGTCCAGTTCCGGTGGACGATCTGGATTATTGTATTCCACTGGGATCTGCGGCAATTCCCCGTTCAGGGACCGACCTGACAATCGTAGCTTATTTGAGCATGGTTCCGCGTGTCCTGCGAATCGCCGAGGAATTGGCGTCTGAAGAAGGAATTGACATCGAAGTCATCGATCTCCGCAGCTTGGACCACGACAGTCTCGACTTCGATACAGTCCTGTCAAGCGTCAAGAAAACCGGCCAAGTGCTGATCGTTGAACAGGCAATGGAAACCCAAAGTCTGGGTCCTTTCATCGCAACACAAATTCACGAGCGGGCTCAGGACCAGCTCAAGCAGCCCGTGCGGAGACTGCACAGCCTGTCGGTACCGATTCCCGTCTCGCTGGTTCAAGAAAGAACTGTGTTGATAAGTGATGAAAAGATTCGTGAAGGAATTTTGCAAACCGTCAAGCGGACCGCTTCGATTTCCACTTAGGAACGATCCCGCAAAGTCGTACCGATATCAGAAGCTGCCCAGCTGCGGCCGATGGAAAAACCGGGAATAATCGTTGACCTCGTGCTCCAATTTCACCTCCGCTACACCGCACCGCCCGAAGGGCCACTGGCGGGCATCAAAGCGGCAGGCAAATAGAAAACGCCCGCTTTTCAGGTGGAAAACAGAGTTGGCTGACATCCGTGGCTGGATGAGAGATCCTAAATGCTTTTTCCAAGTAGGCGGTCAGCCCTGGCTGAAAAATGGTCACATCGACAACATTTGTCGTGAGACGAGACTGGCTACTTCGTGAGCGCGACATGTTCCGTAGCCAAATCTTGAAATAATAAAGTCGGTAGGATATCTTGACTGACTACCACTTCTCCGTACCAAGGAGTTCCGAGATGACTCAAGCCCAAGTACCATCCATCGCTCCCGAAGAAGAAATCGGCTTCATGAACGTCGACCCGACCGATTTTTCGTCGTTCAGCCGCGCCCAACAAATCCGCCACCTGGAGGTCGAAGGATACGTCGCCTTTCCATCAATTTTGCCTCCTGAGATCATTTCAAGGCTCAAGGAGGAAATGGCGGATGCTGAGATGTCCCACACCAGCTACAGCGAGTACCAGACCAGATCGGTCAAACAACCCCAATGGCACAGTGCGGCGGTTGCCGAATTGATCGCCTATCCACCCATCATCGATTTTCTTAAGGATGTCGTCGGCCCCGATCTCATGTTCACGCGCGGGTTTTTTCAACGAACCTTGCCTGGTTCACCCGGCATTTCAATACACACCGACGGCCAGCCTCACGGCTCCGATCTGTTTGGTTACGAGGGAAGCTGCCCCCGCCTGTTGCGTGTGCTTTACTATCTGGATGAATTGACACCCGAACGGGCCCCTTTTCGCCTTATTGCTCGCTCACACCTCTCGTTCCATTCCCAATCCAGTCCCTACGTAAGATATAAATCGCATCCAGAAGAAATTTCGCTGCTGGTGCCAGCTGGATCGGCTGTGATTATACCGTCCATGTTGCTTCACGGCAGTCACCCGAACAAAGATCCCCAGCCGCGGGAACTCGTCCATTTCGGGTATCGACCCACCTGGGCAGGACCGATTCAACCCGTGGAAGAGTGGGATCCCGAATTGGTCGCCACCGTACCCGAGGTTGCCAAACCACTATTTAAAAGTCTGAACACAACCGGAAAGTGCTGGGAGCAGCCGCACAAACCCACAGGCATGACTACTGAAGCTCCTGGAATCAGCCCCGGTCGCTGGGAAGCTTGAACAGACTGGCAGAGGCGGCTGGCAGATCTCTCGGAACGCCAAGGTCCAAAGACAAACTGGCCACAGGCCTGGATTCACATCCACCTGCCAACTCGTGTCGTTTTTCCGTTTTTCTGCGACGATCTTTGGCAAGCGTCCAGCAAAGCCTGTATTTGCGCACCGCGTGGCACGTCGGGGTGGTCTTGCCGTCTCGTTTTAATCGACCGGATAAATCGTTGATAGATACTTGGTGTCGTGCGGATCGTTCGCGTCGACCAGCGACCCATGGCTTTGTTCCTGCCACGGCATAACTGCAGTTTGTCTTTGCCCTGGTCCAAGTCAATCCGCAAAGCTCCTTCGGTACCATGAACCGCCAAAAAAATACTGTTCATGTGCCCGGTCGCCCACCGTGTGGCATGACAGACCCCCACGGCTCCATTTGCAAACTTCAGTTGGATCGCTGCCGTGTCGTTTGCATCCAGCCGCGCCGTGCCCAGCGCGGTACGTTGCCTGCCTTTCCGATCGATCTTGGGAAATGTCGTTAGCCGACTCTCAACGGTGGCCACATCACCTGCCACTGCTGTCACCAAGTCCAGCAAGTGACAACCCAAGTCTCCCAGCACACCCGTCGACCCCTGAGCTGTCTGCAAACGCCACAGCCAGTTCGGATCCTGCCAATATCCCCAACTCGTGGTACCCGTCAGCCACGACTGAAGATAGTGTCCGTGAACGTGCCGAATTTCTCCCAATTCGCCCCGCGCCGCAATTTTCATCGCCTCTTGAACGGCCGAACTGTCACGATACGACAAATTGATCATGTGAATTGTGCCATGTTGCTGCGCTGCCTGAATCGCCCGTCGAGCAACACGACGGGCATCCTTGAGCGTCGTGGCAAGTGGTTTTTCACAGAGTAGATGCTTCCCCGCTTCCAGAATCCGGAGACTGAGAGGTGCGTGAAACGCATCGGGAGTCACCACACTTGTCGCATCACAAACCTCGATGACCTCTTCCAATGAGGCCGCGACATGCTCTATCTTGTGCTGGAGCGCAAAGGCGGATGCTCGCTTGGTATCGGTGTCGTAACACGAACGCAAGTCGACACCCCGCATCTCGCGGTAACGACGTGCATGTGTGTTTGCCATACTGCCTGTGCCAATGATCCCTACTTTGATGTTTGCCATGCCACGTGACTCCAGCGTCGCCTGTTTGCCGCTGCCTGTTTGCCGCTGATGGTACAAGCTCTACAAAAGGGTGCAAGGGATGTAAAACACGGCGGGTAGAAGAAAGTCCCACGGAAAATATGGCCGCAGTTGCTCGCAACTTCCCATGGGGGGTGTTTCGGACGCAATTTGGGAGACTCAGCCGACCAGGGATTGCTACCGCCACGTGAAGATATAACATCACGCATGAAGAAACAAAACACTGCCCCGCATGCCAACCAACCGCGAGTGGTCGTGGCGGGGTCCATCAACATGGACCTTGTGGCTCGCTGCCAACGGCTGCCGCAGGCTGGAGAAACGGTTTCTGCCGAGAATCTCGTTCAACTTCCCGGAGGCAAAGGGGCTAACCAGGCAGTTGCTGCAGCGCAACTGGGCGCTCGCTGCCACTTGATCGGTCGCGTAGGAAACGACGCTTTCGGCCAGCAACTCACAGAGAGACTCGCCGACTACAAGGTACAAACCGACGCCGTGATGATCACCCCGGAAATCAGCAGTGGGGTGGCACTGATCGGCGTGGAAAATTCGGGTCAAAACGCAATTACCATCGTCGCCGGTTCCAACGGACAATTGTCAACTGCCGACATCAAACATCACCGGTCTTTGATCGAATCTGCCGACGCTGTCATCGTTCAGCTTGAAATCCCCTTGGAGACCGTGATAGCCACTGTGACCATTGCTAAATCGCACGGAATCTTGACGGTCCTGGACCCCGCACCTACTCCAAGCGAGGCCTTACCACAAGAGCTTTACGAGGTAGACGTCATGACACCGAACGAAACGGAAACAAAATCACTGACTGGAATTTCCGTCGAAGACATCGAGTCCGCCATTGAAGCAGGGGCCGTCTTACGTCAACGGGGTGTTAAAATTCCGGTCATCACCCTTGGCAGCCAAGGAGCTGTGTGGATTGACGAGTCGTCTGGCAGAGGATTACACGCCCCCGCCTGCGACGCCAACGTGGTGGATACAACAGCGGCTGGCGACGCGTTTACTGCCGCGTTGGCATATCGCCTAGCTCAGGGGCACGCTTCCACGGTCGCAATC
The DNA here is from genome assembly GCA_002726515.1 of Planctomycetaceae bacterium. Taxonomy (GTDB): domain Bacteria; phylum Planctomycetota; class Planctomycetia; order Pirellulales; family Pirellulaceae. The sequence continues at coordinate 58,479 of PBTE01000077.1, forward strand.
CCCTTTGCCTGTGCTGCTGGTGCTGCCGCAACAACAGCTCTGGGAGCCCAGAATTCCATGCCGACTTATGACAAGGTACTCGAATTTGTTTGTCATTAGCCTGTCCTGAGGATTTCTATCATGTTGGGAAATGAAGCAGGCTATTCCCCTTTTCGCTCAACTGACGTTTCATGAACAAGCCACCATCATGGGTTCATCACGAATACCGGAACTGACACAGGGCGACTTGACGATTCCCAGGCTGGGAACCAGCAAGATTCAATCGCCTTTAAATCTTTCCAATACCAGGGGAGACGGACGAGGAGACTTCGTGCCGGCGAACTCTCGAATTCGTTATCAGATCCACACACTACCTGGCACTGCTCATCAGGATCTGGAGTTGGAACAGGCGGGACCTCGGGAGCGGATATTCTTCCATCCTGAAAACACCACCGCCGCCATCGTCACCTGTGGAGGCCTTTGCCCCGGTCTGAACAATGTTGTTCGCTCAATTTTTCATGAGCTGAAACACAACTATCGTGTCCCGCGCATTCTGGGAATCCACAACGGCTATGCGGGATTGAACCCTGAACAAGGTCGCCCTCCCTCACAACTGACGGACGACGACGTTGTTGAAATACATAAACTCGGAGGTGTAATTCTGGGCACCTCACGTGGACCCCAGGACGCAGCAGTCATAGTGAAATTTCTGCAGCGCGAAAAAATTGATATCCTGTTTTGTGTCGGTGGCGACGGAACACTACGCGGGGCCCACGCAGTCTCCCAAGAAATTGCCCGTCGGGACCTGAAGATTTCCGTAGCAGGTATACCGAAAACGATTGATAACGACATCCCGTTCGTTTACCGTACATTTGGTTTTTCAACCGCATTGGAAGAGGCACAGCAAGCGTTGCGTTGTGCACACGCTGAGGCCAACTCCGCTGTCAACGGAGTTGGGCTGGTCAAATTGATGGGCAGGCACGCAGGTTTCATCACGGCCTACGCCGCACTAGCAAGTCAGGATGCAAATTTTGTATTGGTCCCTGAAATTGATTTCCCCCTGGAAGGCCCTGATGGATTACTCGTCTCTTTACAGCAGCGTTTGGAAAGACGCAACCACGCCGTGATCGCTGTCGCCGAGGGAGCTGGCCAGCACTTGTTCGATTCCGACCTTGATCACTTTGATGCTTCGGGGAATCCGAAGTTTCGTGACATCGGTCCTTTTCTCAAGCTACGGATTGAGCGCCACTTCCAGCAACAGAAAATTCCGATCAGTGTCAAGTACATCGATCCCAGCTATCTGATTCGCAGTGTTCCAGCGAATGCACAGGACCGGTTGCTGAGCAATCAGATGGCCCGGTTTGCGGTCCACGCAGCGATGGCTGGAAACACGGATGTTCTGATTGGTCATTGGAATAACTGTTTCGTACACGTGCCGATCGGAACGGCAGTACGCACCAGCAAATGCATGGAAGTCGAAGGGGATCTTTGGACCAGTGTCCTGCTCTCTACTGGGCAGCCACGTTGGCCGGCTACCCCGAAATCATGACCCTTATCACGGAATCATTTACGAGAACAAAACCGCCTCCACACGTTACGGTCGGGATGCGAAATGGATCGACCTTTTCAAAAAAGTTAATCCCGCTAGGGCGAAGAGATCGACAGTTTGGCGTCGATCACTTTTCGAATGCGCGTGGCAGATTCCTTCAAGTGGGCACGGCTGTAACTATCTAGCGTGACGTTGCTATTGAGCAGCTTTTCCATCCTGTCCGCCAATTCAGAGATCTGCACATAGGCGATTGTCTGGCAATCTTCAGGGGTATCGGTCCGTCCCAGCGCGATGTTGGACAACTTCCGTAAGCAGATGCGTTGCAGATTCCGACGAAGGCTGGTAATGGCAGGCTTGCGGTTGGTATATTCCCCCCCTTCCAAATTGTCGACTTCTGAAAAAATAGAATGGGTCAGTCGCTCGAGCAACTCTGCCGTCGACATGGCATCCTGATCCGCGGGAATTTTTGCCTCGTTGTCATGAATGCGGTGGAGCGTCTGGGACGTGATGAGCCGACTGAGAATGGAACTTTGCCAATAGGCGATCCCTTCGTGGAGCGGATAATCCGGTCGATCGGTCCTGACGGTGCCCCAGTGGGACCAACGGGACGAAAGCATCAAACCGTACATTTCCGGAGGAAATTGATAGGCATTGACGCCGAAAACTTCCTCTTCAACCAAGCTCAAAGCTTCGCGTTGTTTTTCCGGATCGATAGGATCGATCGGTTGTGGTGCATCCTTGTCGCCTTTGTGGCTCCGGCTGACACGAATCCCCCCCACATATCGGGCCACATGAAAGGTGGCGATGTTGTGCTGGAACAGGAGAGAATTGAATGCACGCCGAGACTGTGCATAGCTCTCACCATCGGTGGTCATCCGATCAACCAATCCCGGCATGGCTTCTTTCACTATTCGTAGACGCGCTTTGGCAAAGGCGATGCCGTCATCTCCCAAGTCCATGATACCTGAGTCCGGATCGGGTTGGGTGTGGCGTGTATCTTCGTCAGTTGCATATGCGAAACCCGGCTCGGCACTGCGAGCTGCAATTTTCTGCAATTCCGACTGCTCGCCACCAGTCCCTCCCGAAAGTGGTTGATAACCGTATAGGATGGCCCACTCATCATAGATTCCGATGGTTGGGGTGAAGAAGTAGCCCTGCTTTTCTCCTGCGGGTGCGAGGTTGGCGGGATCGTAATCCATCACCGACGCGATCATACCCGTCTCCTCCATCTTGTCCGACTGCTTCATGTCTTCCAGAGAAAGATGGCTACTCCCTTTAAAATTGTGACGCAGGCCCAGCGTGTGGCCCACTTCATGCATGACGGTTGCCTTCAGGCCCTGTCGGATGAGTTCCTCAATGGATTCCGCTCGTTCGCTGCCATCTTTCTGGACTCCCAGTACCGATCTCCCAAACGCCAGCTCGCGTGAGAGGGTCGACGAGCGGTGACATTGCCAACGGTAGGACCGCCGATCATGCAGTCCGGCATTTTGTTTTTGATCCTGGTTCCAGAAGAAGATTCCGTCACCCGCGCTCAGGGACACCTCAGGAATCATCGTTTCGTATTGGTATCTGTAAAAGTCGAAACTGCTCGAATTCAACAGGATGTCTGCATCCAGAATCTGTCCGGTGTACGGATTGACCCGCGAGGGACCAAATCCTGAAAAAGGAGGATTCGGTGTAGCCGTCATCCAACGGATGGTGTTGTAATTAATGTCCTCGGGATGCCACTCGGCATCCTCCGGTTGTTGACGAACCTCAATGGCGTTAACGAACCCGGCTTTGTCGAACGCTTTGTTCCATTCCAGAACTGCATCACGAATCGTTTTGCGGTATTTGAATGGAACGGCTTTTTCAACCCAGAAAATGACGGGCTCTTTGGGCGGTGACTGTTTCAGTTTTGTATCGGCCTTGCGCAAATCCCATCGATTGATGTGACGAATGAATTGGTCCTTGTCGCCGGGTTTTGAGTAATCCTTGATGACCGTCAGGAAATAGCCGATTCGGTCATCAGCCAAGCGAGGTTGGTAACCCGTACTGGGAAGCTTGCTGATAGAGTAGTGGACGTTGACCGTCACTCCACGTGAGTCCGCAACGGAAGTGATGAACTCGCGACCACTGGATGCATAGGTGGCAGCTACTTCCAGTTCGAGATTGTCCTTGAACCCTTTGATAGAACCCCAGACACTTTTGGTGGAAGAAAAACTGTAACCGCGCAGGACTTGGGATATTTGCGGCAAATCGCTCATGAAGACACTGGTCAGATCAACAAGGTCGCCACCGCTGGGGCCTTTGGTGACGATCGGCAAGCTAAACAGTACACTGTCATTGTATGCGTGCTTGACGGCGGATTCTTCCGGGCTCCCCTTCTTTGCACGAAAACGAACGTTCTTGCGGACAACATGAACACGCTTGTCAATTTTGCGGAAGCTCCACACCCAGTCGTCATTCCAACTCATGCCCCCGATTAGCCAACCTTCGCCAATTCCTCGAGCAATCGAAATCAGCACGATGTATTCGTTTCCGTAGTCGCTGCCACTGAATTCGCCGTAAAGTTTGTTTTCTTTCTGGTAGAGCGTAAGCATGCCCGAAATCTTCTTGGCATCCTCCAGGATCTTTTTGTGTTTCGGATCTGCGGATTTCTTCTCGGATTCGCCCGGGCCGCTCTTCTTGGAGTCGGAAGACAGTGACCCTACGCTAATTGCTTCACGGTCAGGATCCGCACTCTTCGTGCCAGTTTCGACAGGTTCATCGGCTGTAGCAAACGCTGTGGTCAGGGCGATAGCTAAAAGCAAAGTGAGGCCCAAAAAAGACTTCAACAGAGAACGGGACATGGCCTTAGTCTTTCATCGGAGGCTGGGAGTTGTGATCGCTCGGGGAGAGTGACCAGGGGGGGAAACGAGCCGTCCTTTAAGTGCAGAATACAACAACTCGCCTATAAATATACCCCAATTTAGCCACTTGACGCAGCTGTCGGACGAAAACTAAGTACTCCATGTTACAGTGCGGCTATTGAAATCGATACAAACGATACGTTTATCCGCCCGGCAACCCGGAATACGTACGGGGTTCGAACGGTTCTAACTCCTTGAATGATCGGATGGACCAGATGCCCGAAGAATCCGTCTTATCGAAAGTCCTGAACGCCTATCCCCTGGCCTACCAGCCTACTCGTAGCACACATCTTGGATCGGCAGGAGGGTATAGTGGGGCCAGATTCTGGAAACTGGTCACAAATCGCGGCCCGATGTGCCTGCGGCGTTGGCCTCCTCCGCACCCGGACAAACAACAGCTGACGTGGATTCACAACGTCATTACGCACGTCGCAACATCCGGATTCAGGCTAATTCCCAGCCCCGTCAGAACCAACACCGGGGAGACGTTTTGCTGCTTCGAGCAGTACCTGTGGGAACTTACGCCATGGCTACCCGGGAAAGCGAATTTCTGGGACCAGCCTGGCTCGCAAAAACTCCAAGCTGCCCTTTCCGCATTGGCCGGATTTCACCAGGCCGCCCAACTCCACCTTTGCCAAGACGTTTCTCCGGGTATTCTGCAGCGTTGCAAACAGTTGCAAGGACTGATAGGGGGAGAGCTCGACGAACTGGATCTTTCTATCAGACGCCACCATGGTCGTTGGGTCAGGCTGGCCGATCAGGGACAGCAGCTGGTTGAATTGGTTCGTAGCGTGGCGAGCACAACGCTGGTCTCGTTGCAAGCATGCGGGGCGTTTCGAGTTCCCCTCCAACCTTGTCTCCGCGATGTCTGGCATGATCACATTCTTTTTATGGGCGAAGAAGTGAGCGGAATGATCGACCTGGGCGCCATGCGGATGGAAACCGTTGCAGTAGACATCGCACGCCTGCTGGGAAGTTTGATCGCCGATGACCAAGAGGCCTGGAAGAACGGTCTCGAGGCTTACCAGGCAGTCCGTCCGCTGACGGAAGCTGAACAGATCATGGTCGCTGCATTCGATCGTAGTACGGTCACGTTGGGTGGTATACTCTGGCTACAATGGGTGTTTGTGGAGGGGCGGCAATTCGAAAACCAGCAGGCCATCGAAACTCGTCTCGAGAGAATCATAACGCGTTTGCAATTTCTTGCCCGGAACTGAAAGTCGGCAAGCCTCGCTCGGCGGGTAAATTGCCAGTCCAGTAGCGTGTTCACCGGAACAACTTGAACTGCTATCACGTAGACATATGCGGGGAACAGATCAAGTCACTTGCCTAGCCTCCTAAAATACCGGTGGCGCTGAGCTTGAAAGCACGAACCTCCTGATTCCGGAATCAGCTTGGAGTTGGCTTCCTCAATTCAAACTATTCTGATACAAGAGGTTAGTTATTCGTCGCTGGCCAAAAAGGATCATGGACCGATGGTAATACTTGCTTCAACCTTGTTTTCCACTGTTTCAGCAGGCGACCCCATTCGAACCCGATCTTGGACTTCCAGTCTGATTGCTTTAATCCTTCTGTTGACGGGAAGTTCATTAATTCGTGCACAGCAAACTCCGGCCTTCCAGTTCGACAAGTCGGTCTCGGAATTCAACGCGTTGAGTCAACCCGAATCGTTGAGTTCAGAAACCGCGTCCGCGTTGAATTTACCGATCTTTTTCGAGTCTCGCGCTCAGGCGAGACTACGGGGTTATGTGAAACCCAGCGTCGTGAGTCCCGGTTCCACGGCCCAGCTTTTCATTACGATCACCCCTTTGGAAGATTATCACGTTTATCCGCATGCCGACCGCGACTCACAAACTTTCTCCAAGCCGACACTGATTGTGACAACAGAGGGTTTTGAATCACGTCGTCCCACGACGGATGCTGTAATTCACGAAACACCATCGGTGCAGAATCTCCCACCTTCGAGATACCACGAGGGCAGCGTCACCTGGACTGTCGAGCTAATCGTTCCGGAAGACACAGAGCATGGAGTTCAACACATTGCAGGTGTCATCGGTTACCAAGCCTGCACCACAGATTTGTGTGATCGACCGCGGGGAGCCGAGTTTGTCTCCAAGATCAGTGTGGCCGCACAGTCAAACAGTCAAATCGCACCGCTCTCATTCCGCAAAAGCGAGTACCGGGTGGCCGCAGCGTTCGCTCAACAACGACTCGATGCTGGCGACCGGCAGAAAGGTCACCCCCTCGCAGTGACCCCGGTGGCGGACCGTTCCGAGAGAAAACAACCTGTCGTGGACCAATCGGAGAGGGAGGGAACCGCCGGGCAGGAAGACGCCATCACTGACCCAAGCGAAACGGGCCCGCCCGTTCGAAGTTCGTTGGGGTTGTTTTCCATTCTCGGAAGCGCCTTCCTTGCCGGATTGATCTTGAACGTGATGCCTTGCGTTCTACCGGTCATTGGATTGAAGATCATGTCCTTCGTGACGCAGGCCGGAGAGAGCCGCACGCGCATTTTTGCATTGAACTTGTGGTACTCCCTGGGGTTAATGGCGATCTTCATGATCCTGGCAACGATGGCCGTGGTACTTAAGCTGGGTTGGGGTGAACAATTTTCGTCGACGGCGTTTAACATGGTGTTGGTTTGCGTTGTCTATGTTTTCGGACTGGCCATGCTGGGGGTGTGGGAAATTCCCATTCCAGGTTTCGTTGGTACAAGTAAATCTCTCGACGCTTCCGAACAGGAGGGCGCGATGGGAGCTTTTTGCAAAGGTGCGTTGACAACAGTGTTGGCGACTCCCTGCACGGGCCCTTTGTTAGGGCCAGCACTGACCTGGGCTGTTAAACAACCCCCGCTTCTCACCTACACCGCTTTTGCCACGGTGGGCTTGGGAATGGCTTTTCCTTACCTGTTGATCGGAGCGTTTCCGCAACTGATCAGTTTTCTGCCGAAACCGGGCGCTTGGATGAACACCTTCAAACAGTTGATGGGATTTGTGCTGATGGGTACGGTCGTGTTCATCTTTTCCTTCATGGACCAGCAATACCTGATTGAAGCCTTGGCGATGCTGGTCGGACTGGGAATGGCCTGTTGGTTGATCGGAAAGCTTCCGTTCAGTGCCAGTTTTCCGGAGAAACTGCGTACCTGGGCGATGGGCTGCGCGGTAGTTCTGCTAACCGCCGTCACAATGTTTGGCGTCTTGCCCCTTTTGTCCTCTCATGAACTTCCTTGGATAGAATTCGACAGACAATCCCTGGACCAGTACAGGGCCGAAGGCCATACGCTGCTGGTCGATTTTACTGCTGACTGGTGAGTGACTTGCAAAACCAACGAGGCAGTTGCCTTGAACACCGCCAAAACCAACAGCCTTGTAGAACAAAATGGCGTGATCGTGATGCGGGCTGACAAAACGGAAAATGCACCTGATGTCGATCAATTGCTGATAGAACTTGGAAACGACTCCCGGTCGATACCGTACCTTATCATCTATCCTGCGGACGGGAGTGATCCCGTGAAGATGCCGGGCCCTGTTTCGCAAACCCGAGTTTTGCGGGAACTGGAAAAAGCAGGTCCTTCGAAGCCCCGGAGCGGATGACCGAACCGAACTGGAAAATGGGGGTCATCAATTCGCTTGACAGCTTGCTTTCAGAAGCAGTTGCCGACCCCGCCTCGCTCGATCAATACCATCAAGCTCTTTTCACGCGGGATGGCTTGTAGCTCTCGGGGAATGCCGGCAATACCTATTTCCAAACAGCCCCCGCCTCACCTTCGATGGCCTCACCAATCACCCAGGAAGCAAGGCCAAACTCTTGTAACATCTGCTGAATGCTCTTGGTATAGTAGGGACTCACGATCACGACCAGCCCCAGCCCCATGTTGAAAACCCGGTTCATTTCATCGTCGGGAATCTCACCCAGTTGTTGAAGCCAGGGAAAAACCGGCGGCACGTCCCAGCTTCCTGGTTGAAGCTGTAACTGAAGGCCGGCGGGAACAATGCGTTCCAAGTTTTCGAGCAGCCCACCCCCGGTGATATGTGCCACACCGTGGACAACATTCTTGACTCGGTAGTGATTCAAGACCTGGCGGACAGGGCGTGCGTAGATGCGAGTCGGTTGAAGCAAAATGTCTCCGACGGACTGTTCTAGCGCCTCGACACGTTCTCCTATGTCCAATCCGGCCGTCTCAAATACGACTTTTCGAACCAAGCTATATCCGTTGGAGTGGATTCCAGATGACGCCACTCCCAGTACACAGTCTCCCGGTACAATGGCGCTGCCGTCAATTACACTCCTTCTTTCAACCACCCCTACACAAAAACCGGCCAGATCATATTCGCCTCTCGAATAGAGATCCGGCATGATGGCTGTTTCTCCCCCCAGCAGCGCACAATCCGCTTCACGGCATCCATTGCTGATTCCTTCAACAACTTGCTCCAACAAGTCCGGATCGTCATGAGACATGGCCACGTAGTCGAGAAAAAACAGAGGTTCAGCTCCGCAGCAAATGGCATCGTTGACGCACATCGCGACCAGATCGATTCCCACAGTACGATGTTCGCCACAAGCGTTAGCGACTTTGAGCTTTGTACCCACACCATCGGTACAGGCAACCAGCACGGGGTCCTGGTATTCCCGGCGAAAGAGGGGGCTTTCAAAATCGAGTTGAAACAGACCCGCAAACCCTCCCGCCAGGTCCAGCACTCGCGGGGAAAAGGTGCGAGTTGCCAGGCGCGGTATTCTAGACATCGATTCGCGATAAACTTCTAAATCGACGCCGGCGTCCTTGTAAGTAACTTTGGTCATTGATGTTAGTCGGACAAGTGGCGTTGAGAAGTACGGATTCTAAGCGGGCCAAAGAGCGACTGTCAACGAGGTACAAAAGGGTGGTCCGACATACTGAATCGATTCTCGTTGTCGAAAGTCGCGTTACCGTTTATGGTGGTGAGCCTGGTTCGGGCCTGCCATCTGCCAGTGCAGCGGGCAATCGGCCCGATCGCGACCGTGATCTCCTTGTTATCGCACCGCGTTGCCCGAAAGAAAAAGGTTGCGTCGATCCACAGGAGCCGCCGCACATTTTGTAACAATGCCACCGGGCATGCGGCAACAGATTTCAACAGGCCATCCTTCCCACATTTTTTTCAGATACTGGTTTGACGGATTCAAAAAGCATCGTTCGCCGTGCGGGGTTCAGGGGGAATGTTGGCAATTTCCACTTCACCGGGTAACAGCGATTGTGGCTAAATCCGGCACTACCAACGAAACGTAGATCGTCGAAAATAGCATGGGAGAATATCATGTGGAACGGCCCCTGTGTCGCGACCGTCTGTTTTGTAGCCAGTCTTGTCACTGAAGATGCCACCCCTGCGGTGCCTGTGTCGACCTACGCACCTCGGGAAGACGTTGATCACCAAATTGACTACTTCACCAACAGAATCTAAAACGATCTGAAAAACGAATCTGTATTGATGAAACAGGTGCCGATTGTAAACAACGGATTGCGACAAGGAGTAAGTGGCCGGCGATTCAACAAGTCAATGAAAAAAATGCGGGTCTGACTGCCCCGTTGTCAGCCCTGGCACAGGCCTCGGCATGGAACACCCTTTACTGTGACAATGAAGAGGGAGGTGGTACTATGGTGCCAAATGTGTGAGGAATTGCGCGATTCTGCTGCTGAGGTAAACACTGCGGTGCGAGCACTCGATCAAGCGACGGCCAAACATGCGATGAAACACGTCGTCGCCTCTTGTGACCGATGTCACCACCGGTTTCGAGATTAAGGAAAATTTCCACCCCAAAAGTCAGGTGTTGGCTCTGCCGGAAGGCCCCGATTTTCAATCCGTTTTGGTTGAGAAGCGCGGGAAACACGAGCGAAGCCGGAAAAGATTCGGAGGACATCGTCAAACTCTCCTTGACCGGACGGCTTTCGCCAACCGGTTTGAGGAGTTTTCAAACAGTTAAACTTTCGACAAAAATCGTCTCATTCCAGTGACAATCGGCAATTAGGTGGTAAATTTTTTCGTCTGCCATTCACGTTGATTCACTTGATGATAAGAGGAACGAGGCGTCACAGATGCTCATGGTGTACCCGCATCCCGAGTTAGAGTTCACACACGTTTTGCCCTACGGCGCATTGATCCACGATCGAGGCGTACAATTTGTCGTGTTCAGTCGCAGCGCAACAGGGATGCGTCTCTTGCTTTACGACAACGTCCAAGATTCCGACCCGACCGAAGTCTTCGACTTCGACCGTGATTCACATCGCTGGGGAAACATCTGGAGTTTATTTGTGCCAGGTCTGGGACCCGGCCAGTTGTATCATTTTCAAGCCGAAGGCCCGAATGACCCTGATCTTGGATTGTGGTTCGACAGTCAAGCCCGGCTGATTGACCCTTATGCAAAGGCACTCGCTGGTCGTTTTCAGCCTTCTGAAGATGGAATCATCAGGCCCCCCAAGTGTGTTGTCGTGGATGACCATTTTGACTGGAAAGGAGACCGTCATCTACGCCGCGAGCTTTCTGAAACCGTCATCTACGAAATGCACGTCCGCGGCTTTACCATCAGTCCCAATAGTCACGTAAAGCAACCCGGCACCTATTTGGGAGTCATTGAAAAAATTCCCTACCTCAAATCTCTGGGGGTAACTGCTGTCGAGTTGATGCCCGTGCACGAATTCCCAATTTACAATCTTCAAGGTCAGAGTGAGGATCTGCCCAATTACTGGGGGTATGACCCACTGGCTTTCTTCGCACCTCACCGAGGTTATGCAGCAGGGCAAGAGAACGGCTGTCAGGTGTACGAATTCAAAGAGATGGTGAGAGCTCTGCACCAAGCGGAAATTGAAGTCATTTTGGATGTGGTCTTCAATCACACATGCGAAGGAAATGAATTGGGACCTGTTTTGAACTTCAAGGGACTGGAAAACCAGGTCTATTACATGCTCGATCAGGGTGGCAGCCGATATCGCAACTACTCCGGCTGTGGCAACACCATCAACGGAAACCATCCTATCGTTCGAGAAATGATCTTCCATTGCCTAAGGCACTGGGTGCACAACTATCATATCGACGGATTTCGTTTCGATTTGGCTTCGATCCTGAGTCGGGACCGGGGGGGTGAACTTGTTCCGAATCCGCCACTCGTGGAAATGATTGCCGAGGACCCGCTCCTCGCCGACACGAAGATTATCGCTGAAGCATGGGACGCTGCAGGTGCCTATCAGGTGGGATCGTTCGGAGAAAAACGCTGGGCCGAATGGAATGGACGCTTCCGAGACGATCTGCGAATGTTCTGGCGTGGTGAAGAAAAAACACTGGGGCACTTTGCTACTCGTCTGGCCGGCTCCAGTGACCTGTACGAATCGAGTGGCCGGCATCCTTATCACAGTATCAATTTCCTCACTTCACACGATGGATTCACCCTTAACGACCTTGTCAGTTACAGCCAAAAACATAACGAGTCGAACTCCGAAAGTAATCGCGACGGTGAGAATAATAATTACAGTGCGAATTCGGGAGTGGAAGGTCCCACCGAAGATGCTCAGGTAAACAAATTAAGGCTCCGCCAAATCAGAAATATGCTGGCATCTCTCATGCTCAGTCAGGGTGTGCCCATGCTGTTAACGGGCGACGAATGTCGCCGAACTCAAGGTGGCAATAACAACGCCTACTGCCAGGACAATGAAACTTCCTGGTTCAATTGGGAATTGGTCGAAGAAAACCAAAGCCTGGTGAGGTTCGTCTCTGCCTTGATCGCGTTTCGGCGACTGCAACCCACCGTTCGCAGCAAATCGTTCCTGAAAGGCATCCCAGTCAACGGAAATCCAGTCAACGGAAATGACATTCCCGACGTGCGTTGGTACGGTGCGCTCGGTGGTGGCGTCGATTGGGAAAACGGGGATCTCACCCTGACCTGTTGGCTCACAGCGCCCTCATCAGAAAAATGCAACTCGCATGACGCTGCTGACGTGTTGATGATGTTCAACGCCATGAATGCTCCACGTTGTTTTCGTTTGCCAATTGCGGCCCGACTTGTGAGGTGGGAATTGTTCGTCGACACTGCCGCTGATTCTCCGCACGAAATCTATCCACAGGCAGATGGGCCTCCTCCTCCGGCCCGCGAGTTCTGGATGCCCGAACACTCCCTCCGATGCTATGTGGCAAAGAGTTAACCGGTTCGTTCTGCTCAACCGGAGATGAGGTGAAAAAGCATCGACTCGAAGTCGCTTCGCGGGTACAGACAAGCTGGCAACCAACTCGACTCCCTTCCCGTACTCTGTGAATTTTCCCCCACTTCGTGAATTTATCCACACTAACTTAAGGACAACCAGTCGATATTCCCTAATGAGTCGAACTATCAGCAACCAAGTCCAGTTCTGGCACAGGGAGCCCGCTCGTGAACGTGGCCAGGAATCTAGTTGTTCTTACGGGTCTGTTGCTAGCATTACAAGTGGTGCCACTGTTCGCAGATGAAAGAATTCATTGGCACTCGAACGTAGGACAAGCCTGGCAACGTGTGCGCGAACTGGACCAACCGTTACTGTTGTTCATCACCACGCCGAACTGCGGCTACTGCAAACTGATGAAGCAGCAGACATTTCGAGACAAACAGATCGTGGCCAATGTCAACAAATCGTTCGTCCCAGCCAAGATCAACGGCCCGGATTTCCGGAAGCTGACACAATACCTGAAGATCCGCATCTATCCGTCGACAATCATCATCGGGCCGGACCGACGAATTGTTGAACAGATCCCCGGCTACATCGCAGCCGAAAAAATGCGAACACGACTCGCTTTGGCCCGCATTAAATCCAAAGCCAATTCGCAATATCAGGTGTCACGGGGAAAACCTCCGGGTGATCGCAGTGCCGTCTCTAGTCCTACTCGGTAACTGTTCAAGAAAAAGAGTCCGGCATCGCACGGTTGGGACGTTGCACAGCGTCTTTTCTTTCATGGTCTGCAATGCCACGGTCGAATATGGTTCATTCGGTTCGAGGTTTGTCGCAGTTGGTGTCTGTGGCTATCTCCTACTTATCTGAACGTGGGAGCCAATTGCCAGTCAAAATTGAGTGACCACATTCAGCGTCCTGACCGAAATCCCTCCTGCGGCGCGGCGCCAAGTCGTATTCATCAGTCCGTCCATTTTCGTCCCCCGATACTCTACCTGTGATGGTATCGAACATCCATCGATCCCACGCAGGTGCGCAAAGCTGGTGTTGCCTGAAGGCTCACCAGACAGCTTCGCTGCAGAAATTTTCTACTGGCTACCGACCGACTCGCAGGCTACCTGGCCTCGCAACGCCTTCCACGTTGCCGTTAGCCACCCGAATTCAAGACAGATCTGTGATCTGGCGTGGTCAGAGAGGATCAACGACCACCTTTTCGACGGCCACGGCCACTGCGAGAGCTCTTCGCTCGTCGGCCACCATCTGACCGGCGACCAGAGGAACGAGTCGAACCAGAGGAACGAGTCGAACCAGAGGAACGAGTCGAACCAGAGGAACGAGTCGAACCAGACTTGGAGCGCGCCCGGTTTGACCTCGGGTTTGTTCGGGCGTCGCGATTGGACAGACCTTGCGATTGACCGAAGGACTGACGTGGAGTTGATGATCTGCGGGGCGGGCTGACCTTCCCGGCACGCGATCTTTCCGTCCTGCGACTACGGGAGTTTTGCGTCGCTGGGCGATTTTTTGGACCACCACTGGCTCGGCTTGAGTTGGAGCGATTTCTGTTTTTTTTCGTGACATCCGGTCTGGACTTGCCGCTTGACCTTTTGCCTCCCACAACGTCCTTGGAACCTTTATTGCGCCTTTTGGCCGTCTTACCACGGTCCTGTTTAGAAGACCTGCTACGCTCCTGCGAAGGCTTCCTTCTGTCCGCTGTTGTTTTTTCTTTTTGTTCGGCTGCACCAGATGCGGTTGCTTTCGGCCCCCTTGCAGCCGACCGTTTCCTCTTTTTTGTCCGTGCGGGCGACGTGTCGTCGGCCAGCTTCTTGGACGACTTGGCACGACGTCTCCGTCCCTTTTCAGATCGCCGTTGACGCTTGTCAGACGCTTCTGAGACCAACCTTTCCTTTACCGCCCCAACGCCTTTCGACTGATGAACATCCTTGTTGTAATTTTCGACAGCGGTTCCCAGTTCCGCAACACGTTCGCCTCTAGCAACACGTTCGCCTTTAGCAACACGGTCCCGACGACCCTTC
>PBTE01000078.1 GCA_002726515.1 Planctomycetaceae bacterium
CTTTGTCCCTATCGACCGGTTTAAAAGAAACTTCCAGTTCGTATGGCCGGGTTGGTGGACCTCCGACTTGCTCGACGATCAGTTCGCTTACCGCCAACGCACTGTCACGTATCATTTCGGCCGGCAGCCGGTGTGCCCATTGGCGGGCCAGCAGTCGGTTGTCCGGGTCTTGTTCGAGTAATTTTTCTGATACCGACGAGGTTTGGCGGTACGTGCTTGAAGTAACAATCAGTTTCAGTAATTGTTTGACATCCCAGTCGTGGTCGACAAAATATCTGGACAGCCAGTCAAGTAATTGAGGATGCGTTGGCAACTCACCTTGACTGCCGAAATCTTCCGGCGTTCGGGTGAGGGGCTGACCGAAACACATTTGCCACAGACGATTGACCGCTACACGAGCGGTGAGAGGATGGCCTGGATCGGTCAACCACCTGGCCAGGCCCAGTCGATTTCGCGGCTGATCGCTGGGGAAGGAGGGCAGTATGCCGGGAGTCCCGGGTTGGACCTGATCTGCACGGGCATCGTAAGCCCCGCGTTTTAAAACATAGGTTGGTCGCGATTGCGCAAGTTCACGCATGACCATGATCTCCGGGAACTCGTCACACAGCCTGTTCCGTTGTTCTCGCAATTGTTGCACGGCTGCCAGTTGTTCCAAGTATTTTGGATCACTGGTGGCAAGGTAATAACGGTACAAATCGTCGCGAAGTTGGCCGCTGGAATCGGCCCCGGTATGCCGCAAGGCTGAGGTTAAACTGTCGCCATCGTAAAGCTGGGCCACTTCCAGACCGCTCAGCTGTCGGTTGAATACTCTGAATTCATCGACCAGTCCTTGAGAAAATCCTCGGTCTCGTTTGCGGGCACCGATAGAGATGTGATCTTTTCCGTCTTCGGTGATGCTCTTATGAAGGTGGTCTCGCACGACTTCAGTTACAGCCCGTCGCCCATTAACGAAGATGGAAAGCCCGTCCGCGCGACTCGAACCGTCGTAGGTCACTGTCACGTGCAACCATTGCTCCACCGGAATTTTTCCGGGCGTCCGGATACGAATTGCGTTGCCCGGCCAGAAGTGGATCAGGGAGGCACTCAATCGTCCTTCTTCAAGTAATAGCTGGTACCCACGACTTCCACTGTCGGTCCAGCCACGAGAGCGATGGAATATGACAGCCCGACTTTTTTCGTCTGGTGTGTTGATCCACAATGCGATGCTGAACGGTTCGAACCGACGAAAATTTCCCACTTCCAGCTGAACTTCATCATCGCCAGTCAAACGCACGGCCCGTCCCTGTTTACCCGGGCTGAGCTGATTAGCGCCCTGCTTCTCAGCGTCTTCAAAACTTAGATAACCCACACAGCCTGGTATGTGGGGCAACTGGCGGTCCGAAATGTCCCGCTTGTCTGCTGCGGACAGTCCATTCGGAGACTGACCGTTAGAACGAGTGAACGCACGTTGTTCAACTGGCAGGGAAAGCCATTGTTCAAACGCAGCGGACCTGTTTGCAGCTACTGCCTGTAATTTCTCTTCAGCGAGAGTGATACGCCGTTCAAAATCCGCAATTTGTTCCTTGGCCTCTTGGTCAATCAACAGCAAGGTGGGGGTAGGAATTGATTTGCCGTGATAAGCGTACAAACCGGCCTCATCAATGTTGTCGAAAAAGGCGGACAGTTGATAATACTCTCGCTGAGTGAAAGGATCGAATTTGTGGTTGTGACACCGAGCGCATTCAAACGTCAGGCCCAGTAATGCAGCTGCAAAGGTCTGTGTGCGGTCGGCCACGTACTCGATACGGAACTCTTCCTCCACGCTTCCACCTTCGGTCTTTTGGGGGTGCAAACGGTTGAAAGTTGTGGCCAGGATTTGCCGGTCCGAGGCGTCAGGCAGTAGGTCACCGGCCAGCTGCCAGGTGACGAACTGGTCGTAGGGTAGATTTTGATTCAATGCCTGGATGACCCAGTCCCTCCACGGCCAGACAAAACGGTCCCTGTCGACTTGATACCCATAAGTGTCAGAGTACCTGGCAATATCGAGCCAGATGGAAGCCATCCGCTCTCCGAAACGGGGTGATTGAAGCAACCGCTCGACCGCTTGCTCGTAACTCTGGCCGGTCGGGTCCTCCAGGGCTGCGTCAAGTTCGTTCAGCGACGGCGGGAAACCGGTCAGGTCAAATGTTACCCGCCGCAGGAGTTGTTCACGGGACGCCCCTGGTGAGGGATGCAGGTCTTCTCCCTGCAGTCGGGAAAGTACGAAACGATCAACCGGATTTCTGCTCCAACGGTCATTTTCGACTTCAGGAATCGGAAAGTTTCTGGCTGGTCGAAACGACCAATGCTCGCTCCACGGGGCACCCTGATCAATCCACTGCCGGATCAGTTTGATTTCGGCGGCGGTCAGAGACAGCTTGTCAGTGATCGGCGGCATCCGTTCGTCAGAGTTGGTTGCAGTAATGCGTCGAAAGAGTTCGCTCTGTTGCGACTCGCCCGCAGCAACGACCCGCCCCAGAACTTCCTTTTCTTGGTCCAAGCGTAAGTCAGCGCGACGTTGAGCAGCATCGGGCCCGTGGCATTTGTAGCAGCGATCGGACAAAACAGGCTTGATGTGAAGACTGTAATCGACCTCTGCAGGAATTTCTGCACGTATCACACCAGGCCATGTGAGGCCGATGAAAAAACCGATCCAGAACCCGTGGCGAATTGCCATCGTCGATACTCAAATCATACAAGGCCGATGTGGCTTCCGACTTTTATTATAATACCCGATGTTGCGGATCATGCGTTCTGTTGCGACATGAATCTTCTCGTTCAATTTTACGCGCCGATGGGAAATGTTGTGATTTCAAGAGGCAAAAGGTCTTTGATGAAATAGTCTCTTCTACTGCCGAAGATCAATCCGGCAAAAAAGGTTCCAAGTGGTGTAAGCTTACTGGTTGCCTGGCGAATTGACTTTACTGATAAACCGGATCCAATTCTCTTCGAATGTAGGCCATTGCTATTCGCCAGCTTTCCATTGCGGAGACGCGTACGGTGTGCAGATCAGGAATGATCCATCCTCGGTAGTTATCCTCTGCCAGGATGCCCATGATCGTGGGGTAATCAATCTCTCCGCGGCCCAGGTCTTGTGACGAGCTGTAGAACTGTCCCCGGGCCGTGTCTCCCGCGAACCGCTGTCCGTTGGGAGCCACGAAATCTTCCTTGCTGGGGTTTCTCGTTGCGTCTTCAAAATCCAGGTAAACAATTCTTTTGAGCGATTTGCGAAAGGTTGCAGCGATGTCACAGCCATCCAGTAAGAGATGCGCTGTATCCCAGGCGCAGAACACATACCGTGAATCTGTGTGTTCCAGAAACCGGTCGATTTGTTGCGGTGTCGAAATCAGCGATCCAGGAAGGTTGTGCACACCCATTCGCACACCGTACTCCTGCACGGCCATTTTTCCCATTTGGTTATAGAACCGAAACGTGTCTTCGTAGGCCCGATGTTCGTCTTCTCCGGGCTGGACTCCCGACGACGGAAAGAAGGTTGCTGCCGTGGCTCCAAACTTTTGGTGAACTTCGAGAACATTGCGCAGTCTGGCTAGGATTTCCTTCTGTTGTTTTCGGTCACGGTAGTGGCCCCCGAACGAAATCGTCGAAAATACAAGGCCCCGCTTCTGTAACTCATCGCCCAACTGATCAACGGAAACATTATTCTTTTCAAGAATACCCGGGTATCCCGTCAGGCGGATACCGTTGAAACCGCTGGCGGCCGTTTCATCCAGGATCTGCAGTAGGGGCAGGGGCTTCCCTGGCGGGGTGACCAGCCCCCATGATCCCGTGGTCAGGCCATATAGCACATTGGGCCGTTTGTACGGCCTGGCCAGTTTACCAGGTTCTGACGCTGACGAGGTTGCCAAGCCTCGGTAACTTAAACCGGCTGCACCGCTTGCCAGTAAAAACGATCGGCGACTCAATCTGTTCACGGCTTACCTCATGTCAAAAAGAAAATGGCAAACGGCAGGCTGCCTGGGATGCAGAAACCGTTAATTATACAGCTTCATAAGGTTCTAAAGCAGGGTCGACTGGGTGGCACTTTGCCATTTTCCGGATTGACCGAAAAATGTGTTCCAGCCGTTTAAAAATGGTTCAACGCCCGGGGTCTCAAGCGGTATCAGGATTCATCCAGGGAGTTGCCGGTAGCCGGTTCAGCGGTGATTCTAGACGGTTCAGACATTTATTCGAAGTGCTCAATGGTGCCGGAAACAAATCGTTTGGTGTGTCCGTCCGAGTAAAGCAGGAGAGCACCGTGCTGGTCAACTCCCTGACACCGTCCGATCACTTTTTGCGATCCGGCTTGCAAGTGCAGGTCACGCCCGGTGAGCAGGCAGTGCGGTTGCCATTCTGGTTGGACTTGTAACTTACCGTTGGACAAACGCCGATAATGACTTGAAATCTGATGTAAAATCTGGATCAGTAAATTGGCCAACTCAAATCGATGACCGGTAGTATCGAAGAGCGAGGTAGCGCGGGTTTGAATTTCTGGTGGTGCGTCCAGAACCGAATTGTTGACGTTGATGCCGACTCCGACGATCAACGTGTTTGGCGACTTCGGAGGGGATTCGAGTAACAATCCTGCCACCTTCTTTGAATGAAGGTAAATATCATTGGGCCACTTCACTTGGAACACACAGGAAGTGTCGATATCAGACAATCCCGCCCGGACGGCCAATGCGGTTGCCAGAGATAACTGAGGCAAGTCTTTTGGCACGAGTCCAAACTGAGTTACGTCACAGACGAACGAAAACGTTAGCGATCCGGGGCCGGACCACCAGTGGTTGCTGTGGCGTCCCCGGCCTGCGGTTTGCTGCTCTGTCAGCAACAGGCACGATGGAACATCAGACAGTGTTTTCACGAGTTCTACGGCGCGATCATTCGTCGACGGCAACTTCGGATGGAATTCGACTTTCTCGAAATCCGTTTCTGAGCGAATCCGGTCGAGATCGTCCGGGGTGAATGTATACCACACAGTCTTTAACTAACCGTTGAAATTTGTTTTTTGGCCATTTGATTATCTGTTCCTTTGTCGAGCTGACGGCTTGACCACCTATCCGCGGTGCTTTCCGGAACTCTTCCTTCCGTCGGCGGCAAGGCTTACCACTTGTCCGACTGCAGGCCCGGCCACCAGTTGCTCGAGTACATGCCCGGTTCCCACCTCCGTTACCGGGAAGGTTTCCGGCGAATCTCCAATTTTACTGGCAACAACAGTGAGGCCCTACAATCCCTTCGAAGGATCGCCCGCTCACCCGCGTAGTCACGGGAATCTGGTCCTGTTTCTTGGTCCGGGTCAGTCGAACCGGGGCTTTTTCGGCAGCGCAGTAGGCATCATTGTACCTTTACACATCGTTGGCCGAAAAACAATCGAATAAATGAGTCTTGATGCGAGTTGCGATCTGATCTCGTGTTGTCCGAAATGCTGACAGTTGTTCTTTGTGTGTTCCTTTCACCTGGGCAGGGTCGGGAAACGGCCAGTGCAGTGTCTGCTTCGCACCAGAAAAAACCGGGCAGTTTTGTGCGGCGTTGTCACAAACAGTGATCACCAGGTCGAAAGATTCGTGTAGGAATTGGTTCAAGTGTTTGCTGCGATAGCTCGAAATGTCCAGTCCCAGTTCCGACAGGGACTGGATGGCGAGCGGGTGGACGTAACCAACCGGACTCGATCCGGCCGAATGGACTTCCCAATCACTGTCGGTTTCTGCTTTCCAAAGGCCTTCCGCCATCTGTGAACGCGCCGAGTTGCCGGTGCAAAGGAGAAGCAGTCTCCGTGTCATGACATCTCCTGCAAGCCATCATCAGTGATTGTTATGAGGTATGCTGCAGCTGTCGACCTGCAGGCGAACGGTTATTTTCTGGGTCATCTTAAGTCCTGTCCAGTGGTCGCATTCTCCAGCAACAGCCACCACTTGAGTTTAACAGGTCAACACATCATACAAAAATTATCAGTGGACGTTCCCAACGGCGTCGTTGTACCAGGCACTGTTTTGATCGTTGCCAGGCCGTTGCGGGAAAATGCGACGAAGGTCGGACTCCTCGAGGAGTGTCGTGAAGTGCTGAGGGGAAGTCGTTGTTTTGGCTGCCAATTGTCGGTGGTGGATCTTCAAGAGTTTTGCGTGCTTCATTTCGGGCCGTGGAAGTTTGTGTCCGGGGTCTTGGGAAGGGTGA
The DNA here is from genome assembly GCA_002726515.1 of Planctomycetaceae bacterium. GTDB lineage: Bacteria > Planctomycetota > Planctomycetia > Pirellulales > Pirellulaceae. Next base: position 6,187 of record PBTE01000078.1, read on the forward strand.
GTGTCGTCTCGGGGACGTAGTGGTAGCTTCGATTTGGAAGTGTATAATGCCGCGATGCGAATCGCACTGGTTGTGACACAAATGACCGATGAAAACTTGCGACTGGCCGCACAAGTCGGGGTGACCGACATCGTTGGTCGATATCCGGGTCCCAAACTGGAGCAAATGTCCAGGTTGTGTGACCGCGTCGCGCGGTATGGCATGCGGTTATCGGTGCTTGAGGGATACATCCCTCACGGTGACATCGTGTGTGGTGGGCCTCAGCAAGACTATCAGATTGAGAATTTTCAACATTTGCTGTGTAACATGGCAGAGTCAGATGTGGAGGTGTGTTGCTACAATTTTATGCCGAACGAGGAGTGGGTTCGTACGAGCGTGGAAGGGACAGAGCGAGGTGGCGCTGAAGTGACCGCGTTTGAACTGAAACAGTCGCCCCAGGATGACACAGGTCCGAGAGTTGAGTCGGGGCAATTGTGGGAAAATCTCGAATATTTCTTAAAGCAAGTCCTGCCAGTTGCCTCTGAAATGCGGATCAAAATGGCGATGCATCCGGACGACCCACCGCTATCGAGTTTTCGCGGTCACGATCAAATCATGTACAGTCTTGAAAATTTCCAGCGTCTGCTTCGACTGGTCGATGTACCCACCAATGGCGTTTGTTTTTGCCAGGGGTGTTTTGCCGAGATGGGAGAAGATGTACCTGCCGCCATTCGACAATTGGGAGCACGCATCCATTATGTCCACTTTCGCGACGTTTGCGGCTGTGCGCACAAATTCTGTGAGACATTCCATGATAATGGCCAGACGGACATGGTCGAAGCAATGCGTGCTTACCATGAGATTGGATTCGCCGGACCCATGCGACCGGATCACGTGCCCACGCTCGCCGGGGAAACCACCGAAGCGGAGGTTGAGGTGCCGGAGATCCCCGACGCTTTGGTCGATGCGGACACGTTTAACGGGCCCGACACCCCGGTCTCACCCGGTTATGCCATGCGAGGGCGTTTGTTTGCGGTGGGCTACATGCGGGGATTGATTAACGCCACAACCCTGTAGGAATGTAAAGACACAGGGGCACCGAATGAAGGCAATCGCATTCGGTGCGACGACGCGTCTACCAGGGTTCTGTCTTCTGCGGCACATCAATATGACGGACTTGTTAATCGCCTCCCTACCACGGATAATAGTCAGTCGGCAGACTGGGCAGGTGATGGACCTGACGTTCTTTCCAATGTTCACTTGCTCACGACTGCGCGCATGACCGCAGTCCGGCCAGGATGAGGGAAGCATCTCTATGAGAATTCCTGACGGGGTGTTGTATCCGGCAAGCAGGAAGGTTTTCAATGAATCGAATCCCGGCTGTTATCTTGTTTGCCTGGACGGTATTTCAAGTTTACCCGGTCGACGCGGCCACGTCGGACGATGCGGTGAAAGTGATTGCTGAACTGAGCGTGGAATACGAAGGAAGATCGGGTTCTGGTCAAGGCAAGCACATTGTTTTTGTTACGGGTGACGACGAGTATCGGTCCGAGGAAGGCATGCCGATGCTGGCGAAAATTTTGGCCGTCCGTCATGGATTCAGGTGCACCGTGCTGTTTGCCATCAATCCAGCTAACGGAACGATCACACCAGACTATCCGCATAACATTCCGGGTGTCGAGAAGCTGACCGAAGCGGATTTGATGGTCCTTTTTACCCGGTTTCGCGAACTCCCCGACGAACAGATGCAGGCCATTGTCGATTTTTCCAATTCGGGAAAACCCATGATTGGCCTGCGAACGGCAACGCACGCCTTTGACTATTCCAAGGATTCAGAGAGCCGATTTTCCAGATACGATTGGAAAAGTAAGGATCCGCCCGGCGGATTTGGTCAACTTGTTTTTGGCGAGACTTGGGTGAATCATCACGGTGGTCACGGTGCCGAGAGTACTCGAGGTGTGATCAATAAACAGCATGCGACCGATCCAATCGTACGTGGCTGTGACGACATATGGGGTCCCAGTGATGTTTATGGAGTTTCACATCTGAGTTCAGATGCCAAAGTTTTGGTTTGGGGGCAGGTCCTATCTGGAATGAATCCACTGGCCGCACCAGTCGCGGGTGAAAAAAACCAGCCCATGATGCCGGTGGCATGGACACGAAAGTATGTGGGCGACACGGGAAAACCTGCGAGGGTGTTTTGTACAACAATGGGGGCGGCAACAGACTTGGAAAGTGCCGGTTTTCGACGATTGCTGGTCAATTCGTGCTACTGGGCACTGGGTATGAAGGATAGGATAACCGGTCTGGCCAACGTCGACTTTGTGGGCAGTTATGAACCAACAGACTTCGGTTTCGGACGTTATAAAAAGGGAGTAAAACCGTCCCATCATCGACTGCAATCCGAACTAAAGGGTCGCTGAATCGACATGAAAAAATCTTTGCCGCTTAATGGAAATGGCGTTTACGTCCCGATTTTATTGATGCTGATGGCATGTTCGACCGGCTTCGGATTTGCAGCTGAGTCGGGAGAATCGATCGTTCCGTTGACTGGCCCGGAATACGCGATTCTTTACGACGATGATATTTCCGGTCGAGAAAATAACGAGTGGAAAGACCATCCGCTCCTGCCTGCCCTTCGTTACGCGTATGAACGTTATGAATACTTGAATCGAGACGTCCGTGATTACGTGTGCAACGTGTTCATCCGGGAGCGAATCGAGGGAAGGCTACGTAGGGTTGAAGTAGCTGCGGCAAAGGTCAGGCATCGGCGCCAATCCGCCAGTGGAACGATCACACCGTTTGGTGTCTATTTGAGATACTTGGGACCCGGGAGCATCAAAGGTCGTGAAATTCTCTACGTGGATGACAAATATCAAGACCGCATGATCGTGACTTTGGGAGGTGAAAGCGGGCTGGCCAGCGTGACGTTGGCACTCAATCCGAAAGGGGAACGGGCCATGTCAGAGACTCGATATTCCATTTCGTCGTTTGGCATGCTGGACACGGTTCGACAGTTGATTCAGCGTGGTATGACTGAAATGATGACGGATCAGCATCCTGATGAATGGGAAGTGCGGTTCATCGAGCAGGCGAAAATGGATCAGCGGAGTTGCCGCTGCATTCAGGTTGTTCGCACAAAACGACGAAAAGAGTATTCTTTTTATCGACTTCGTATTTTTGTCGACCATGAATTACAGGTTCCCGTTCGTTTTACTTTTTGGTCATTTCCCACCACACCCGGGGGACGTCCCCGACTTGATGAAGAGTATTCCTACACGAAGGTGCGTGTGAACGTGGGGCTGGACGACACCGATTTCGATCTGTCGAATCCGGACTATGGATTTGACGAACGACGCGTGGAACCGCAGGGTGGTTAGGTGACGGAGATTGTCGAATTTCTAATAGAAATCGATACTCCGGGTAAAGAAGCACAAGGAAGCTGGCTAACGAAAAGTTTTGGCGCGTCCCTCACATCGATAACTGTAAGGAGAAGATACGAACGCCGTCGGTTCTTTCGGGAAGGATCAGCAGAGGCTTCGGAAGCTTTGCCGTCTTCGTGAACTAATGATCGTCGTCACTCTTCTTCATCAAACACGTAACGCTGATAGACCGAGTGATCTTGCAGCTCATGACGCACTGAGAAATTTCCTTGCTTGCCGATGAGCAACATCTCGGTAGGCGCTTTAAGATCAGTCCGCCCCAAGCGTTCTCCGCCACGCAGATCAGCTACGATGATACCCAAGTCGAAATCATATTTTTGCAATTTCCAGAGTTGGTGATTTTGTGGCGAAAGTGCCCTGACCTTATCACGGCTGAAATCTAGAACGCTGCCTCTCCTGACCTTGCGCTCCGCAGGTATTTCCAAAGCCCACTGATCATGCCAGTCGACGGCCATCACCCGGGCCGTTGGTTCCTGAGCATAAACACGGTCTTTCTGGAGGGTAACTCGGCGCTGAGGGTCTGGAGTTCCCACCAGTAAATGTGAACTGGCGGGTACGTGAACGACTGGACTGACTTCGCTCCATTCGGTTTTGCGAATTCCTGCTTCCGTCGGGTCGAGCGATAGGATGCGATTGACAACGGTGATATCGAGCGACTGCTCAGTCGGCCTGTCTCCACTCGATGGGTTGTTCGGATCTTCAAGGTGAAGTTGTACTTGATATTGATAGGATCGACCCGGCTTTACGTCAAAATCCAAGAATCGAAACAAGTAAAAATCAGTCTTCAGTTTTTCCATCCCGCCGAGTCTTCCGGTCGACGTCCTGTTGGATCTTTCCATTCGCCGTGGTTGTAATCCAGGGTCTTCGATGTCAAACTCCCGGAGACCATCGCGCGGAGCATTGTTGAGATTCCGGTTTGGGGTAACCTCCTGGACGGGGACTTGCGAGTGCAGTGCCAGGCGTGTTACATCGCGCATGATGATCGGCGGCAAAGGCCAATGCAGACCCAACCACGTCATTCCGTACTCGACGGCCTCTTTGCCGGTCGTGTACAGGAAGCGACTTTCAGCCACCTCTGTCTCTGGTCGTGTCCAGCTGTTGATGATGTTGGTGGCCTCCTTTGTATCGATTTCCACCCAGGGTCCCGTTTCACCGGAGAGACTCACCTCGCGCCGTCGGACTTCGTGGAAAACGTAACGAGGAAAATCCCGTCGACCCAGGAAGTCGTCGGCTAGAAAGAAATGGTCGCGATACTCTTGTAACTGTTCCCGTATCGGTACCAGTCCGACCAGCTTGACGATGGCATAGCCCTTTGCATGATTTATGCCGATCCCACCTCTGGCCGCGCCGCCGCGCCGCCTGGGATTGGTCCGGTTTGCGGTCCAGTTTTTAACCTCATCTGGGGATAGGGGACGACCCTTCGTGATACCTTCTTCTTCCTCTAAATCAACTTCTCCGGCGGGCGCATCCACGGAAACGGGCGCAAAGATTGCGTCCGTTTCCAGTTGCACGACCGTGTATAGCTTGGGGTCGGTTCGTTTGGCCTGTGGTTGATTGACCAGTTGGTGGATGGGGCCAAAGTGGTAATCCGTCTTGTTAATGGACCGTCCAGAATTTCGCGCTTTTTCGTCATAGGTGACAACCTGAATCCGCTCGGACGAAATGTCAGACCACACGGTCTTATCGATATTTGTTTGCGCACTGCGCACAAGGTTTTCCATCTTTTCGGGAGTAATCGTGGACACTTCTCTTTGAAATCCTCTGTAGACTAAAAAGTAGGTACACAGCACCACCACCAGAAACAGTACAAGTTTTTCGACGTGTGACAAGAGAAACGATTTCACGGCGTCGGAGTCGAAGGAGACTTTAACTTTCATGTTGGCTATCCCGATTGTGATTCCTCAATCCCCAGGAGTTCGTTGTTGACGGGATTGTAGATGTAGATGATGCCGTAAAGCTCGACCGGACGCTCGAAAGAATTGTTCTGGTTTGATTGACTGCCACCGTAGTTCGATGTTGACCTTCCATCTGCTGGACGCGAAGAAGCAATCGAGGGTCCCATCTCCCGGCCTCTGGTCTTTTCCCCTCCCTTCTGCTCGAGTTTTCCTTCGAAAGTCGCACCCGGATTGAACAGTACTTGTCGAACTTCGACGATTAAAGTTGAATTGCCACATTCTATCAGCAAGTCACTTAACTTGCGTTGGTCAATGATCAGACGCATACGGATCGGCATGCGTTTGGCAATAGCCAGCAGTGGCTTGGACGACCCCACTTTCTGTAAGTCGTCTGCCATTAACGGTTCGTATTTTTCATCCACGTATCGCCCATCTGCCAGATTGATTTCCTCCTGGTCCGGCGTTCCTTTTTTCTCATTGCCGAGCTTCTGCTTCTCCTCATCCTTGGATTTGCTGTCAACTAGCAGGTGAATAGCCCCTTTTGGCTGGGTGGCATATTTTCCTAACTGAATCGACTGAATGACCTTTACGGCTGCAGTGGATTGCGTTTTGGTACCCTTATTGGTAGCGGCAATAATGTCCATCAGGGCGCGGAGTACCCACAAATCTTCTTGTGCGTACAAAACTTGTCCTGTTGTCGGAACTCCCCGCCAATAGAAATGTCGTGTCTCGATATCAGACTGGTTTTCCGCATTCCAGTCGACCACCAACTTTGAAGTACGGTGCGGTGCTGTTTGGTTGTCGTCGATATGTCTGGGTCGCCGCGAGGCACGATTGCCCCCGGCCGCAGTCTTTGCTTTCGGGTCTCTCCAATGAGACCCGATGACATCTGCTAATTTAGGAAGTTCATCCCGAACATAATTCCAATATTCCCGACGAAATTTTACTGCCAATGCTTCGGAATGGATGGAATTTTTGGGATCCTTGGGTGTGAAATTCTCAATAGGTCGAAGTTTTGTGGCAGAGGCTACAAAATCGGTTGTCAGCTCCGGTGGCCACACAAGTATTTCTTCATAACGTTTCCATTTTATTTCCCAGGCACTGCGTACCACTTCACGCCGAGCCCGGAGCAACTGGTCCATTTCTACACGGATATTCTCGTTTGGATGATTGACCTTTCGCGAGACCGCCTCCATTGTCCTTTCATTGTCTTCGAGTTTTTTATTCCGACTGTCGTAGGCTGCGGCCAGCTTTCCAGTCGACAGATACCACCCTACGAAGGTCAGGAGCATGATCGTAACACACAGGATCCAAAAATGGTGTTTTTTGGCCGCGTTAAAAATCACTTTCAATTGGTCCATGTTTACCGCCTTTCCGAACCGGCTTGTGCATTACGAGCTTGCGCTTCTGCTTCTTCTTTTGCGATTCGTTGTTCGGTACGTTCGCTCAGGCGCTTCTCCTGCCAGCAGAATTGAACCACAAAATTGTAACGTGGGACTGTGATCAGTTCCGGTTCCAGGTCGGGAGGTAGCGAATCTTGGTGAGTTTCCTTCTCATTCAGAGCTTGCTGATGTGCAAGACGATCAAAACGAGGGTTTTTTATTTCATGGTCATGGATATTTTCCGTTGGCAGGAGCAAGGGATATTGAATGCCCAATTCCTTCATTCCTACTGGAATCAGGTTTCCCTCCGGTCCATCAGGCAATGTCACGGTTCCTGTTTGTAAGTTTCTGACGAGGGTTCCCCGCACATATTCCCAACCCTGATTGGTGGGGTCTTCATTGTGATAATGATAACCCCGCAACTCGATCACCCAACCTGTGCCCTTCGGTCCGGGATCTTTCGCTTCTGTTTTCTGTTTAGCCTGCCCGGCATTACCTTCCGCAGACTCTTCTTCAACATCGCTGCTGGATTCGGAATCGGGGGTCAAACTCTCTTGATAAGTTTTTTTGTATTCGTCGTTCCACCATTTTGACAGCTCGACGTAGAACTTCGACTCGATCGTCTGCACGTACAAAGTAGGTCGCCCTGAAAGTGGCTGGAGGGTGACTTCCCCTTGAAGGACAGAATCGCCCGGCAAGGCAGCATGGATGGCAAGCAACAATTCCGGATAGAGTAAGCGGCCTTCTTCGTCGCTGACGATTGCCTCGCCAATCGTCCTCAGTTTCTCGAATTCTTGGGTTTGCTGCCGATCGGTAGTTTCGAACTGCTTGCTCTTGCTCGAAATTCCTTGTGTTCGACTGACAACATCACGGAACAGATCCTCACGAACCTTGGACCAGGCATTCCAGTGAAAGACGTAGTTGCATAAACAGCCCAGCAATAACACGGCGACCACAAAAACAGCCCAGGGCTTCTTTTCCTTAATCGTTCTTCGCGTCAGAATTTCGCGAGGTAGCAAGTTTGTCTTGAGTGTCGATTTTTCCAACCCTTGAACCGCGAGCCCATAGCAAACGGGTATGGAGAAGATGTTTTCCTTGAAGCTGGGTGCGGAGGTAACGGTTGCTCCCTCGAGCTTCTGTGCTTTCTTGAAAGTGACTACCGGATAACCTAAGCTCTTTTCCAGATATTGAATCAGTCCCGGAAGTTTGATCGCATTTCCCAATGCCAGCACGCGACCGATTCTGGCTTCACGCTCCAAACTCTGAAAAAACCCGATCGAACGTTGGAGTTCGGTAACGAAGTCTTTGAAAACCGGTCTCATTGCCTGAAAGACCTGCTTGGGATCATGAGCCTCTTGAGCGTTGCGTTTTAGTTGCTCTGCTTTGGCAAATGTCAGTTTCAGCTCTTTCGACAACTGTTTGGTGAAATGATTTCCTCCCAATGGCACATTACGTTGCCAGACACGGTAGCCATTGGTGACCACCAAATCCGTGGAGTCCGTCCCTATCGAGATGATTGCAAGAGACTCTGGCGGGTTCTCCGGGTCGTAATTTTCTGGAGGTGGGACGTCCCGGAGTTGATCGAAAATAACAAAATTGAAAAGCGCCAACGGAGAAAGCTGGATGACGTCGAGTTCGACACTTGCGTTTTCGAACGGGCGGATAGCGCGAAATACCTGATCGCGCTTCATGGCAAACAATCCCACCTCGGTTTCCAGCGTAAACCCCTCTTCCTCACTGCCCCCGGGCATCTTCTGATAGTCCCAGATCACTTCGTCGAGCGGAAAAGGTATCTGTTGCTTGGCCTCGTAGCTAACGATTGCGGCCAGTTTCTTAGATTCCACTGGTGGGAGTTTAATAAAACGTACAAGACCACTTTGGCCCGGCACAGAGACAACAATCGTGTCGCCCTGAATTTCGTTCCGAGAGAGAAACAGATCCAGAGCCTCCCGGATCAATTCGACAATGTCCGCGTCGGGTTGACTGAGAATCTTCGGATACTCAATGTGATCAAAGGCTTGTGCAACCAAGCTGTCGCCATCGGCAGACAGGGTGCAACGCAACGCCTTCAGCGCGCACTGACCAATGTCAATTCCCCACACAGCATTGCTCTTTGCCATCGAATGCTGTTCCTTCGTTCTGTTCCAGTTCAAAAACGGCTGCGTCTCGGGTACGAGCCGAAGAGAAGGTAAACCGTACCGGAATGCCTTCAAGGAGGTGGGAGACGGCTAGCAGGCGATCTCCGCGCTCCGTTACTCATTTTACCGCCCGGAACCGTTGAATGTCAATTAATGCGGGTTTTCCCAGGTCATCCGTCTCCCGACAACGTTGTCGAAGCAGAACCCTCGACGATGTGCTCACAGGGCGTTATGTTGGCTGCTGACTGAGTGTGAAACAAGGCCCGACCACACATTGAAATTTACAACCCCAAGGCAGTATTGCCGGTTATGACGAATGCATCGAGGATGAAGTATTCGGAACTCATTGCCCTCTGGCCATGTCATGGGTTTGAGGATTTTCCACAAGATTTAACTGGTGAGGCGGCTCACGGATTTCTAGCTACCTGGACAGCACTCTGGCATCCGGCCCTCTTGGCCAGCGCCGGGAAAATTCCGGTTTGGCGACAGGCCGGTGCAGCACTGCAAGTGGAATCTGAGCAGCTCATCCTGGTTCCCTCGGTGAGCCAACCGCTGCTACCGGATGCGTTCATTGCGGAAGCACGTCAACAGGGCGCGCACGTGGTGACAGGCACTTCTGAACGCGACCAAGTTCTGGATCAAGCGCTCCAGCCACTTCGGCCGATCGTCGGGGTGGATCAGGATTTAGCCGACGATTTTCTGGCCCTGGGATTCTGCTATCTACAAGTTCATCGTCTGCTACAGCAAATGCACTACTCGACAACACTTGACGCGACTTATTTCAGCAAGGAGGTGTTGGGCGGTGCGCGCGCCTGCATGCAGGGTGAAGTGGAGCAAAGCCGCGAACATCTGAGTCGCTGTTTCGATGCACTGGCCCAGGAGCGGGATCACTACTACGCTGTTGAAGCCTATGTCATCGACCTGGTCTTGGTGGCGAAAAATACCGTGGGAGACAAATTGCGGCAAGAGTTGGCGCATGAAAGTCCTTGTAGTTTGCTCATCTCAGCCGACGTCGTTGCCGAGATGGCTCGCTCGGAATCGGAGTCTCTCGCACAGTTGCTTCTGCGTCTGCAATCAGGCAGCGTAAGCCTTGTGGGGGGTGAACTGTTGGAACAGGACCTCGTGTTGATGGCACCCGAGGAGATTTTGAACGGATTACTTGCAGGGGCCAAAGTGTACGAGGAATACGTGGCTCAGAAACCGGCAGTTTTTGGTCGTCGCAGGTACGGACTCACTCCTGTTCTGCCACAGATACTCGACAAATTGGGTTTTGTGGGCGCCCTCCACGCGACACTTGACGACGGACAATACCCGGTAGGACCACAGGCGAAGTCTCGTTGGGAAGGAGTTGATGGTTCCTCGGTGGATGCCCTGTGTCGCGTTCCCCTCGACGCAAGTCTGCCGGAAACTTTTTTGAACTATGCTCGGTCGCTTGGCGATTCAATGGATCGTGACCATGTTGCTACGGTCTGTTTGGCACATTGGCCGGGGTTGAGTTCTGTTTGGTTCGACGACTTGCGTCGAGTTGCTCGGTATGGGCCAGTACTCGGTAAAATAGTTGCTCTCGAGGAGTATCTCGGGCATGCGGAACATGCTGTGTATGGTGAACGAGTTGAGTTGGACGGCTACCGTTCTCCCTATTTGTGTCAACAAGTCGCAGCGGGTGACCCCCGTCCTATTTCGAAGTGGGTTCAACATCACCAGACGGTTGCGGTTCAATTTGCCGCAGACACCTTCCGTTCGCTCCACCACATGTTGGAGACGGGCGATGAGAAATCCGAATCGACCAAGTCAAGTTGCCCCTTGGCTGGCGGATTGGAGGATCTTCCTCAGCGGGGCAACACGGTCAACGATAGCGAGGGTAAAACGTCCCAAGCTGATGCTCAAGCGGCGAACAATTTGGCTGCTGAAAAACTTTCGGCACTTTTACCTCGCGACAACTCTCCAACGCGCCCCGCTTATCTCTTCTGGAACCCTTATTCTTTTTCTCGGCGCGTTTGCATCGAACTCAACGAAGGCGATCCGTTACCCGACCGGGTTGAGCCTGTCTATTGTGTGGCCAAGGAAAACCATCGCCAGCAAATAGTTGTCGACATACCACCAGTCGGATATGCCTGGTTACCGGCTAGCGATAAAAACGACTTCACTGCTCGCCCTTCACGCCCCTTGGCTGAGGACAATATTCTCCGCAACGAGTACATGGAGGTACGAATCAACACCAGCAATGGGGGAGTGCAATCGATACACGATTACCGGAGTCGCGGAAATCGTCTTTCTCAACAGCTTGCACTGCGCAGGACGATACAGGATGTTCGTCGTTCTCAGTCCGGTAGTAAGTCGATGTACTCTGTCATGGTGGCCGACAGTCTTGCTGTGACTTGTTCGTCTGCCGCGTTAGGTGAGCTGACATGCAAAGGCCGGTTGATCGAACCTGATGGTCGATTGTTGGCGGAGTTTCAGCAGACTACTCAGCTTTGGCGTGGTAGCCGGATTTTGAAAATTAACATCCAATTGATTCCTCATGCATCATTGAGCGCGGATCCTTGGCAGTCCTATTACGCTTGTCGCTTTGCCTGGAGCGACCCAGCTGCTCTCATTTGGCATGATCACGCATACACGCGGCAACTCAGCATGGCCAAACGCCTGGAAGCTCCTCATTACGTTGAGCTTGACATGGTGGACCGCACAACTGCTCTTTTGACGGGCGGAGTACCATACCACCAACGAAGTGGCGACCAGATGCTCGACAGCCTGCTCATCGTGCAGGGGGAGAGTGAACGTGAATTTCAATTCGGAATTGCAATTGACGCGCCCAACCCGATGCACGCTGCTCTGGACCTGGTGGCTCCCGTCCATCTGGTACACGAGATGGCAGGAGTTCCACGGCCCAACGCAACAGGTTGGCTGTTACACGTTGACAACAAGAGCCTGTTGATCACTCACCAGGAAACGCTTGTCGAAAATGAAAAGGTTGTGGGAATTCGCGCACGTGTCCTCGAAAGTTCTGGGCAAACCGCAAGCGGACGTTTGGCGTGTTTTCGTGATGCGCAATCTGCCCAAAAGGTTGATTTTTTGGGCAAGACAATTGTCAGCTGCCAAGTCGAATCGGGCGCCGTGCAGTTAGAAATGGCGGCCTGTGAATGGGCACAGATCGAAGTGCGCTGGTAAGCATGGTTTATCTGATTGGCACCGACGAGGCGGGATACGGCCCTAATTTGGGACCACTGTTGGTCGCCTCCAGCGTTTGGAAGATCTCGGGAAATCCCGACGGACATGATCTTTACCAGATGTTAAAGGGTCTCATCACCGACCAGATGCCAGCGGAGAAAATCCACAACCGACTGGTGATTACGGACTCGAAGAAATTGTATCAGTCGCGTCACAGCTTGAACCGGCTGGAACGAACATTGTTCCCACTGTTCGCTTGTCTGGAGATTCAAGCGGAAACCTGGAGAGACATATGGCACGGTTTGTGCCCCGCCAGTCAAATGTCATTGGATCATCTTCCCTGGTATCGTGACTTTGACATTCCCTTGCCCCAAGATTTTCCCCGCGCTGAAATCGCACCTTGGAAAGAGCGTTTTCTGCAAACCTGCGAAACTGCGGGCGTGCAATTATTAGAGTTGCGCGCCCGGGCGGTTTTTCCTTTTGAATTCAACACGCAAGTCGAGGAACTGGGAAGTAAATCAAGCTTACTGAGCGAAGTCACTTTGTCCCTGGTGAAGGAACTTCTGGACAACTTGGGTGCACACAACGTTTTTATTTCATGTGATAAACACGGTGCTCGAAATCGTTATGGAGCAATATTGCAGCAGAAATTCACGGACGATCTGATTGAGGTTGTCAGGGAAAGTCGCGCAGTAAGCACCTACCGTTGGAAGCCTTCCAGCCGACGTATCGAAATCCAGTTTAAGGCCCAAGGCGAGTCATATTTGCCCACGGCGTTGGCTTCCATGCTCGCGAAATATTTGCGAGAGTTGGCGATGCTGGCGTTCAACAAATTCTGGTGTGGACACAACCCGGAAATTCGGCCCACGGCAGGTTATCCCCTTGATGCGAAACGATTTCGCACAGAAATCGAGGCGACTCGCCAGCAGTTGGAAATTCAACCGCAAAAACTGTGGCGGAACCGATAGAGATGAGCCGCACCCGGAAGTGAAAATTGCTTGAGGCATCAGCAACGGGAAAGTTCTGTCGGCTGGTGGTGCGAGTCCAGGCACGTGAACCGTTGGAAGAAACTCACATTGGACGAGCGACCTCTTGGATGATCGACCGGGAAATGTGCGGACAAGCCAACGTTGTTCTCGACGTTTTTCCGCAAGATGTGTTCTCTCCAGCGACCTATACTTCAAAACGGTGATCGTGGCGTCAGGAAATAGGGATACGTGTCATTTTCGGACGGCAGTTGGCGTCGTCGCTCACGCAGACAATTTCTGATCGACATATAAGGGTCTGCTAGAATGAGGCAAGCAGGGATAAACCGAGATGCCGGGTCGATCCAACCATGGTAACAATACGCCGGACTTCATTTTTGTGAAGCGGTGAAAGAACGGACCCGCCGTTTTCCATTGAGTCGTCTCAGAAGAGACTCAGAGTCGACAAAATGCCACCCTCTTGCGCAGGGAACAGTTTTATTGCCGTTCAATGTTTTACACCAATAAAGGACGCGGTGATGATTCAAACATGTCGGGCACGGCAAGGTTTTACGGTTGTTGAGTTACTCGTCGTAATCACAATCATCGCTATTCTGATTGCGCTTTTGTTACCTGCGGTCCAGATGGCCAGAGCGGCGGCACGGCGGGCCACGTGCGCGAATAACTTAAAGCAAATTGGCATTGCATTGCACCATTATCATGGTGTTCACAAACGTTTTCCGCCAGCTCACATTGTCGATTCGCGGCTCATTGTCCGTGAGGATTTTATTCACACTGGTTCTGAACTGACAGCGTATTGGAGTTGGATCGTCCACACACTTCCATACCTCGAGCAAGCGTCACTTTACGAGCGATTTGAGTTGAACTACCCGGCATTCTGGGGCGCGGGGCCCTCGTTGAACAACCCGAATACCAGTGTAAAGTTGCCAGTTCTTCTTTGCCCCGAGGATCCGTCGAGTAACAAGACGACGCAAAAAGATTGTAACGGTACTCCCTGCGAGTTTGCGTTCACCAATTACTTGGGCGTTGCAGGAACTCAGGGAGGATCGCTTGTTTCATGGTCCAACTACCGCAGTGACGGAATGTTTCCCGGTACGAATCGATCTGTCAAATTGAGTCATGTTACTGACGGA
>PBTE01000079.1 GCA_002726515.1 Planctomycetaceae bacterium
AGTCGTGACGACTACCCGGTATCCCGTTTTTCGACTTAACACATACATCAACGCTTCTTCCATTCAAGGAGAATTCCGGCAAAAGAAAAGAACCCCGTCAGTCTACCAGTTCACAGCGATTCGGTAACCGGGACTCGTGCACCATAAAACGCGTGGGACGAGCAGGGGCCATGCTGCAAAACACTTTGTTATCGCAGGATTGCTTTCTGAACCGGCTGGGGTCAAGTTCGCCACGTTTTGCCGTCGTCAGTCATACGGAACAGCGCCGGCGTACCACGATCCAGACTGAAAAACATTGCGCAGCGGGCAGCGCGCCTGGAAAACACGGCGACCCACATGACACACTCTAGTTTTTCAACCACCAGTTCCTGTCCCAGGGATGCGCGAGCGTGGGCTGGTTGGCATAGCGTTTCATTTTGATCACCAGTTTCTGCCCCGTCCCGGGTTCGAGACGGACCGGGAAGAATGCATCGTTCACGACCATATTCTGACCATTCTCCTGGACGCTCACGCATTGATGCTCGCCGTAGGCCCCTCCCTGCACGATGACCGTGCGAGGTTCAATCTGGTTAACGTTCACCAACGTGAGCGTCGTTTCATCGTCCGTTAATTTTTCCACGAGAGCCGCAACGTCATCAGGAACACCCGCGCGGCGCCCGTCGGGATCGAAATAGCGCAGACGGCAATGCAGCAGCGCTCCGGGGAATATCCGGTGCAGTCCGCCAAGCATCAGGTTCACGAGATTGCTTACCGCCGCGGGGTTATACTCCATGGGGTCGTCCGAAAGGCGCGTGTCGCGTGTGGTCCTGTCGGCCCGCATGGCCTCAATTTTCTTCCGGATGGTCTCAAAGTCCTTTGCCAGTGCCGCTTCCGGGTAGCCCGGGCTCTTGCCTTCCAGATAAGCCAACCAGTCGGTCAGGGGCAGACGTTTTAGATCATCCCGGTCCATCGACCAGTAGTAGATGGGCAGCATGCCGCTGGCGTATTTATTCGGTCCATAGGAATACCAGCCATCATCGCCGTGCATACTGGGATATTGCAACCGTCCGTCAATCACTTTTCCGTGGGCGTTGATCGCGTCAATCTGCCGGCGCCAGACGTCCACATATTTCTGATCGCCCGTCAGCATCAGGGCGTTGGCAAAGCCCCCCAGACCGATGTAATGCGTGTTCCGGTTTGCCAGCGCCCCGGATTGAGGGACGACAACGGTAAACCCCCAGCCGTAGACACTGCCCCACCACTTACCGTCCTCGCCGCCAATCTTGCCGTCCAGTCCGATCTTCGTCGGGATGATTCCATCGTTGGCAATCGTGCGTTCACGCCAGGCGTCAACATACTCGAGCACCCAATCGCGGTACTTTTTTTCGTGCGAGAGCATGTAGGCGTTCACTCCGAGGGTCGTGGCGCTCATGTTCTGAGGATGGTCACCAACAATGTCGTTGTAGTCCTTGAAATGCTCGACCATCATCGCGTAGGTATCCTCACCATGCAGAGGACGAAAGCGGCCCTCAATTTCAATCGGATCCCCGGCCCAGTCCAATCCCGTCGCGGGTCGCATCAACGGTCCGCGGCTTCCGTTAAACATGCTGCGAATGATTTTGTGTTTGGGATCGTAGTTGGGCGCATGACTGTCCTCCCCGGTGTAGAAACTCGCAAACCGCCGCACCCGCTGTTGGAACAGGTGTGTCTTGGGGTCTGACAATCCCATCAGATTGAACACCGTCAACCCTTCCCCGTTGTGAACCCAATCAAACATGACAGGAAATTCTTTGTAATACATGCCGTCACGGGCAAAGGGTACGTCAACGGTTTTCGCGTTGGTGAACTGGTGCACATGCCCTTCCCAGGCTCTCTCAATCATCTCCCTGATCACATTGGGCGCACCCAGTGCATGGAGTACCGGCCAATCATTGATGTTTTCAATGGCATCGTCCGGACCGTCGTCGCCACCCCAACGCTCCACGCATTCCAGGTAGCCGCGTTTGTCGAAATACCGGTCAAAAAACTCGATACAGGCTGTCGTACTTGCATCCAGCAGTTCACGCTCCATCAAGGCCCACGCCGGTGGAGTCATGGGAGTGTCCACGTGAATCGTATCCTGGGCACCTTCAGCCCCCGGAATCGTCAGCAATGAGAGCAGGGCAAAGCTGATCACCCGAAGTGAAAATCGGTTCGTCATGTTGTCTCCTCATGTGGTCTTCTACGACAGGTCCGCTGGGACAAAGATCCCCAATTATTGCCGACATTGCAGGCATTTGGTAGCCAATTGTAATGGAATGCCACCCGGCAAACCCGGCAAAAATGGACCTGACAAGAAAAATGTTTCTGCCTGACCGGGCATGCCTACCACTCGCCCCCGCTGAAAGCGGGTGCAGGCAAGGAAGAGATGCCAGAGGCGCGTAGGACTCCGGGGCCGGGGCAGAACCACAAAGTCCCCTTGAAACGGCCGTCTTTTCAACAGACCGTCCTGCAAACATCGGGAGACCAAGCCGGCTGAAGATCCACTCGCCCAAGCCTGTCGAGATTCAACTCGACGGCCGTTTACGCCGGGCGGTGAGGCCGAGTATTACCAGACCCAACATCCCCAGCACGATCGAAACTGGCTCGGGCACGGCCTGGTTCGGTCCGTAACCGGTCGGACGGAAATTGCTGGCCAGAAAATTGTAATCGCTCAGATCGATGTCATCGTCTCCGTCGAAATTCCCGTCCTGCCAGAGGTAAGGTCCGTTGGTACCGCTGGGGTTGAAAAAACCGACCAACACATTGTAGTCCATCAGACCGATGTCCCTCGTCGCGGGAAACAGGCTGTTCAATCCATAGGTATCACCTCGCAGGTAGGGCGAGAGGTAACCGTTTTCGATTGCAGCAAGTTCAAGCCACGAGTCGACGTCCTGACTGTCAATTACGTCGTCGCTATTCAGGTCAAATTCCTCCAACTCGATTGCAGAAACTCCGTTGACCAGGTCATAGCCGGTTTCGGTATACATTTTGTTGATGTCAGCCAGGTTGCATACGGAATCCGCATTAAGGTGGCAGGTTTTTTCTTGTGGTTGGGTCCCAACCTGGATTTCGACCAACTGGTTGATCGCCACGTTCGTCACATTTTCGATGGTACCGTCGGGCCAGAAGATTTCCAGGTCCACCTTGCTGCCACTGTAATTGCCCAAACCGAAGTGCAGTGTCTGATCGTTCGCCATACCTTCCAGGCCGGTACTACCCTCGACCTGCCGGGTAACTTTTCCCAGGCCCGGTACATCAATGCTCACCTGGGCACCAATGGCAGTTCGATTGATCAATCCGTTTTCGCCCTGCCCGCCTTGGAGCTTAACCTTGAGATAGTCATGGTTCGACCAGTTGGCCGCACCAGGATTCCTCATGAGTTTGCCGGCGGTAGCCAGGTCCAGAAACCCGTCGTTGTCGTAATCAGCCCAGCCTTGCTGCACACAGCAGCCCAGGTTATTCAAGCCGTAGTCAACCTGGCTGAACGTCCAGTCGCCGTTGTTGCGATAGAGTTTCGTCTGACCGGACTGGGGGTAACCACCGCTGGTCGTGATGAACAAATCCAGGTATCCGTCGTTGTCGTAATCGGCCGTCGTCGCGGCGGCAAACGGCTCCAACTGGCTGATGCCGGACAAGCCGCGGCTGACGAAACTGTAACCAGCGGCTGCGCCCTGGTTTTCCATGAAGACGCTGCTGGGATTACCGCTATGGGCGAAATTGCTGACGTAGATGTCGAAATCTCCGTCATTGTCGAAGTCGCCCACGGTCGAACCCTGAGTGTGCCCGCCGTTGGCGACGCCGCCACCCACCATGGTCATTCCTGTCGTGCCGTTGAAGCCGTCGTTACGCCAGAGATAGTTCGCGGTGAGCCAGTAGTTCGACACGTACACATCCAGGTCCGCATCCCGATCGAAGTCTACGATGGTCACACCTTTGCCATAGGCTTTTGACGTAACACTGGAAGATTTCCAGTTCTCCGTAAACGTGTTGCCCCCATTGCTCATGTAGATCACGTCGTCATCCGGCGGGCCCAGCCAGGGACGACACCAGCCAGAAACATAGACGTCGAGGTAACCGTCACTATTGAAATCCCCCCAGGTGTTGCCCATCGTGATCCACGGGTGGTCGGAACTGACCTGAAACTTGGCACTGTCGTCAACAAAGCCGGACCCGCCATCATTTCGGTACAGGTTCATCAATTGGCCACCGTTGGCCGTGGCCCGAACGCCGAGCATGTCCAGCCAGCCATCGTTGTCGTAGTCACCCAGGGAAAGATAGCCAATCTCGCCGTAGGGTGTCGTCGGGCTGAAGTTGCCCGTTTGATTGTTGGTGTAAAGAGTTGTTTCGCTGAACAAATCCGGGTAACCGTCGTTGTTCCAGTCGCCCCAGGCAACCGAAGAGTTAACCGCCGGCCAGCTAATCGACGTATTCTGGGTGAAATCCGCCGCTCGGGCGGTGCTGGCTGAAAGCAAAAGACTCACGGGCACCAACCAACCAGTCAACAGGGTCATTGTTTTACCGTGCAATTCCAATCTCATACAATCTCTCCCTCACCACGGGATTTTTCACAAAGTACAGTCGATCGAAACCCAGATAAAGGAAAGGACTCGCTGGCACACATTTTTGATTCTGCTGCTGACCTTCGCAGCCAACAGGGACTCCACAGGGCCCGGAAGTGGCCGCCACACCAGGCGGATCGATCCGTCTCCCGACGTCCGCCACCGCGTTGCTGGTCAACCGTCTGGTCTGATTTCTTATTTTAACAAATCATCAGGTCAAACTCTACAAAAAGAAATGTCGACTTCGTCAGACACAACCGTTTCCGGCAACCATCGACAGCACCTTCACTGGCTGTTTCTCCGCTGAGCCGAACGCGTTGCTGAAGGTCCGGGGCCCTCCCCGATTTTTTTTCTGCTGTCTCCTGGCACAGGCCAGTCGCTCGGTCCCTGACACTCTGGTCAGAGTCCAAGGCAGGAAACGAAATTTGTGTCGGGTACACCTGCTTTCACCACTTGTGCGTGAACCCCGAAACTTACGACGTCAACCAACCAGTTCCAATCTTTCCGTTGACGGCACAGCTTGGCCAAACGTCAAAAGCGTCCCGCACCCGAAGGGCAATCGATCGAGCGTCTGGGTCATGTTATGATACTGACCGCAGCTGACTGACACGGGCGCTCACAAATCGTCTGTACCGTCAGGGTCCCTGCCGTGAAACCCGCGGCTGGTTTGTTCAACACCACGGCCAGTGCTGCACCATGCTCACGAACGGATCTTTTTAGTGCAGACCTCCGGTCTGCACGCAGCCAGGACGGCCATACCAAACTACCACCAGCATCAAGAGGTCAACATGACTCTGCACGAGGAATTCAACTTTGAGGAACTGCCTGCGGGCACGAAGCAAACGTACCGGATGACTGTGAATTTCCCGGAAGCACCTGATCTCGTCGATCTGGTCACGATGATTTCCGGAGACCGTTCCCAGCGGGAGAGTGTTCAGAGCGAAATCGACAGCGTGTTTCAAGAGGGTACCCTCTCTGTCCCCGTCCTGGCGGTTTGCGGATCTCGTCCGGGCAAGACGCTGGTGACAACTGCCGGCATTCACGGTGATGAATACGAGGGGATGGAAGCGATTCACCGCACCTTCGAGGCACTCGATCCATCCTCCATGAGCGGAACTTTTGTGGCGGTACCCGTGGTGACGCTTCCCGCCTACTGGATGGCCTGTCGGGTCAATCCGCTGGACGGACGTAACATGGCCCGCGTCTTCCCCGGCTCGACCGATGGATGCGCGAGCGAGCGGCTCGCCGCCCGGCTCCTCGATCGTGTGATGCGTCACGCCAGCCTCTACATCGATCTGCACAGTGCCGGACGCGGCTCTCACTGGGTAACGATGTGCGGGTTCTGCGATCACGGCAGCCAGGCAGAGACGGCTCGTTCGGCAGCCAGGTGTTTTGGAGCACCGGTCATCTGGGAGCACCCTCACGACCCGGAGGCTACCGGTCGCACGCTGAACGCGACCTGCGACCTGGAGATTCCCTCCATCTATACCGAGGCCTTCGGTGGTGGTCACGCGCGGGCCGAAGATATTGACTGCTACACGCGAGGTCTGGCCAACCTGTTGCGATTCCTGGAAATTGCCGAGCTACCAGCCGCGGGCCTACCGGAACCCTACGAACCTGTGGAAGTCCGTGGCATGGGCAACACCGACAGGGGACTGAACGCTTCAACCTCCGGGCTGGCCTGGTTACTGATCAAGCCGGGCGACCGCATCCGGGCGGGCCAGAAGATCGGGTACCTGCGAGACCTGGAGGGCAGGATCATCGAGGAAATTCTCAGTCCGCAGGATGCGTTCGTCATCGGAGTCCGAGCCACACCCCGTGTTTTTGCCGGGGACAATCTGGCCATCCTCAGTTGAGGCAAGAACCCGTCACCGTTCGTTTCTCTTCTGGAGACAGAACCAAAAACCATGATGAAACAGCAGACGCGCAACACGTTATTGTCTCTTTCCACAACCTTCATCGCAGACGCCCGTGTTCGCTTAGGACTGCCGGAAAGCCATCTCGATCCCTCGATCAGGCCGGTGGTGCCTTTCAGTCGAATGGTAGGTACTGCGGTAACCGTTTTGCTCGAAGTGGCCGACGATGAAGCCTCTGCCGACTTGCGACCCATGATCGCCGCTTACGAAGCACAATCACCGGGTTCTATGTCCATCATCGCAATCCAAGTCCCGCCGGAACTGCACAGTAACGGAATTTTTGGAGATGGAGCGGCCCTGCTGGCGCGCCGACACGGGTTTGTCGGAGCGGTGGTGGACGGAGCGGTCCGAGATACCCACGAATTGAGCGAGATGGAGTTTCCCGTGTTCTCCCGGACCATCGCCCCGGGCTACATCGTGGGAAAATGTTCAACCACGTCCGTCGCCGAACCGGTGGTCATCGGGGGCAGGACCATCCACCAGGGGGATGTGATTGTGGCCGACAACGACGGGGTGATCGTCATCCGGCCAGAAGAGCTGGACGAGGTCGTGCAGCGTGCCCAGGCAATCAAGGAGTGGGAAGAGAAGGTCCACAACGCGTCTTCCGAAGGCAAAAGCCGGGAGGAGATCATGAAAATTGCCGGCCCGATGCCGTGATCAAATGAGCAGGCACCGTCCAGGCCCCGCCGCAGGGGGAACCCGCAAAACATGAAGGATGATTTTGACCGATGTCTCTTTTCTAAGAGCATCACCAGGAAAGTGTCAATCACGATGTATTTCGGAAAGATCTGGCGGTTTGCCGGAGGTTTGGAAAACTCGGGTCGCCAGAGAATTTTATCCACTCTCCTGATATTACTGGCTAACCTGAGCCAGCTTCCTGCCGACGAGTTTCTGCTGGCTCAAGCAACTGGAAACCGGAAACAGGAAACCGCATCGAAGACCGCAGGCCCGGCAGGCTACTTTCCACCGCCTGAAAGCAAGGGTGGATGGCGGAGCCTGCTGCCTGAAAACGGACCGCCCGGTACCAAACAAAAACAGACGATCCGCGAGCGGTGTGGAATGGACTGGGACGCGCTGCGCGGCGTCTGGGACTTCACACGGCAAGCCGGTGGAAATTCCGGCTTGCTGGTGATTCGGTACGGGTACGTTGTCGGGGAGTGGTACCGGGGCTGTGATCGCAGCACTTCGTGGAATCTTTACTCGAGCTCAAAATCCTACACGAGCACGGCGTACGGCATCCTGCTGGGCGACGCCAAGGCGGGCAGGTTACCTGAAGACCGTCAACTCGACCTGGAAACAAAAGTTTTTACCAAAGAGCTTCTGCCAGAAGCGATGCCCCTGAGTGATCCTCGCAAGGCTGGAATCACGCTGAGGCATCTACTCACGATGAGAGCGGGATTCGCCGAGAAATCGCCACCGGCCACGGCACCTCTGGAATGGGCCTTTGGCAAAACGGCCGGCTCACCGATGGCGCGTCTTGTCGTGGAACCAGGTTCGAAGTTCCTCTACAGCAACGGCGGCGCAGCTCACCTCGTCGTGCTGTTCCACAGGCTGGCCGGTCGCGATCTCTTTCCATTTTTGAAGCAGCGCGTGTTCGATCCGATCGGCATCCAGACGGTTCGCTGGGAGACGATTGGCGGGAAAGGCCATCTGGGACCTTACAGCACCGGTTACAGCGGCCTGATTACCACGCCCCGCGAACACGCGCGGTTCTGCTACCTGGCGCTGCATCGAGGCAACTGGTCCGGCTATCAACTCGTGCCTCGCGAATACTTTGACTTCGCCTGGCAGGGCACAAGCACCGATCCGCAATACGGTGCCATGTGGTGGATCGATCGCCTGCCGAATCTGGTGGCGTGGACGCGCGGCGCCCGCAAGAATAATGGCTACGTTGTTCCGGACCATGACCTCATCTTCGTCCGCGTGGGAGATGCGACGGCAGAACACTTTCCGCCCGATTTTGAGCAGAAATTGGCAGAAAAGGTGATCGCTACCATCGTCAAGTGAAACGGGCCGACGAAACTTGTCTGGCAGGCGTCCTGCCTACTGGCGGAAGACGGGATACCCTGGTCACAATGGGACGTGCTGTGAGTCCCCCGTGCTGTTTGCCCACCAGATTCGCCAATAGCATGACAAACCGACAAAAGAAAGCATCCATGTCACCAGAAAGCAGACGACCCCTGATTACGACCGCCCTGGCCGTTGGAATCGCAGGCATCGCGATCTGGGCAGTCTCGGACGTCGTGCGAACTCCGACCGGGGAGGTGACAACCCGCCCGCAACCGCGGATCATGTACTATCACGACGGGCGGCACCCGCTGATCTACATGTACGAACCACCCATGCAGAAGGAGGAAGTCGAGTCTGTCGTTGACGAGATCGCCGGCACGCCCATCGAGGCACTGATGTTCTGTCTGGGAGACGGACGAACCATGTTGCACGACACGCAGGTGGGCGAATTCTGGGGGCACCACGTGGATAAGTGGACCCACCTGATTTTCAGGCGCACCTATCAGAACGCCAAGGGACTCATCGACCGGGGTCACGACCCGCTGCGCGCCGTCTGCGACCGGGCTCACGAAAAAGGGATTCTTTTCTACCCCACACTCCTGATGCAGCTCGAAAGTGGTGTGCGCGGTGGAGGGGGATACGATATCCGCAGCTCAACGTTCCGCATGGACAACAAACAGCTGGATATCGGTGCCCGTGGTGACTTACCACCCGACTTCCCCGGAAAGAACTGTGCCGACTACAAACACCAACGCATCCGGGACGAAAGGTTCGCCATTATCGACGAGGTGCTGACCAAGTATCCGGTCGACGGCATCGAGTTGCACATGAACTTCTGGCCCTACTATTTCCACCCCCGGGAGATTGAGGCCGGACGCGAGATCATGACTGCCTGGATTGCAAAAGTTCACCAGGCCGTCAAACGCAGTGGCGCAACGCGTGAACTGGTCATCAGCATCCCCGCAAGCACCAAAACCTGTCTATCCCGTGGCCTGGATCCCGAAGCATGGATCCGGCGGGGTATCGTAGATGTCCTTGTCGCCCAAAAGCCTGCCCGGCCCGAACTGATGGACCCCAACGCCACCATGATCGTGTACGAAGAGTGGCTTCTGCAAGACATCCGCACCCTGGTCGAAGCGGCGCGCGGATCACAGTGCCGGATCCACGCCGCTATCGAAAGCCACCTGGACTCCGACCGGCTTAACGAGGCGCCGATTCAAATGATTCGCGCCGCGGCCTGCAACTTCTGGGCACAGGGCATCGACGGACTCTACGTCTCTCAATGGCACGGCAACTGGCCGTTTCAGGCTTCGTTTTATAAAAAATTACGTGAACTACCTCACCCCGAGATCATGGACTGTAAAGACAAATTCTATCATATCCCGACAATGCCGGGACGTTATCGCGAACCGGGTTTGACCGCTCAGCTCCCCGCCCACCTGCAGATCAACGAACCGCTGCAACTGGAACTGACGATCAACGATGATTTACCACGCTGGGATGCCACCGGACGCGTCCACGAAGTACTGCTGCGGTTTCGCATCATGAACCTCACGGAACGCGACCGGTTGCAATTCCGTATCAACGGCAAGGTACTACCGGACTCGGCGCTCCGCAGGATCAACGAAATGTACCGCATGAGTGCGCCCCGTTTCCGCGCCGGGTCCGGCTATTGGTTCATTTATCGCCCCGAACGAGACAACTGGCCCAGCCAGGGAAAAAACACGATCGAGGTGACGCTCCTCCAGCGTGAGACGGACGTGCTCGAGGAAGTCATCCTTCGGGACGTGGAACTCGAAACCAAGTACCTGATGGGAAAACAATTCCACAGGGGCCAGGACCCCGACCTCGGCCCGTCGGAAGGGAGTGGGATCTAGAGGCCGGAACACCGTCCTGAGACCAGAGGTCTTCTGGAAAGCGAGCAATGACCCCCGTTACCAGTCACCAGGACCTGCCAGTCACCAGGACCTGATAGTTCGACAGCAGAACCGAATCGTACTTCCAGCCGGTCGTGTGCATAACGAGCACAGGCTGAAGCAGTCATGCGTGGCAGTGAACGTCAACGCTTGAAGACTGAAATTACCAACCGGCGGGAGATGAAGTCACAAAAGATTTGAAAAGGATCCTATCAATATGTTACACTGGCCACGACACAGGCATCGCTTTGTTAACAACTGAACCCACTTCCGTTTTTTGAAGCGTCTGGAATGACAAACCCTGACAATGTGATGTGTGACCGGTAATTGTTCATTTAATGATGGGCGGGATTCGATGGAAAACGGCATCTC
>PBTE01000080.1 GCA_002726515.1 Planctomycetaceae bacterium
CCTGCTGCTGGGGCCCTTTTCCAGCGACCGTTCCCCGTAGCACAAGCATTCAAAACATCTCCTAGTGGGCAGCGTCCTTGTTCGATCACCGCCTAACTGTAATCATTCAGGGTGACAGAAATGGTGCGAGAATTATCTGGCAAGTCTGCAGCATTGATTACACTTCCTTGAACACTCCCAGTGGAAAACAGGAGTATCTGAAAACGTCCCCGTCTTCGTCGCTACCTACTTGGCACAATTGCATGCATTGGATGGGCACGTTCACGATAAAACGACGACTCAACCTATGTCGAAAGAATTCAAGCAAATCAGTTGGGATGCGGCCACCGAATTCGACTGCCGCCAACTCGTCCGTTTGTGGGTGCATGAGGACCTGGAACGCCAGCACGATTGGACCACGTTAGCTCTGGTACCACCGGACGAACAGGGTAGGGCGGCCATCGTCAACCGGGAACCGGGCATCCTCTGCGGTCTGCGGGCCGCTGAAGTTGCACTCGACGAAATGAATATCACTTGTACCTGGAATATTGCCGTCCAGGACGGCCAGTACGCCGCCGCAGGAACTGAAATTGCTACCATCAAGGGCCAGGCCCGCGAACTTTTGACGGCTGAACGCCTCCTGCTGAACCTGATTGGTCGGCTTTCCGGGATCGCCAGCTTAACTCATCGATACGTCAGTCTGATCTCCGACACGCAGGCCGCAATCTACGACACACGAAAAACTTTACCTGGCTGGCGCAAACTTGAAAAATACGCAGTGCAATGTGGAGGCGGCAAAAACCATCGTAGCGGCCTGTTTGATGCCATTCTCATCAAGGACAACCATCTGGATTTCACTGCTATGGTCAACTCTGACGCAACTCCCGCGCATGCCCTCCAGGCTGTTCGCCATTTCCTACAACAATCCGTTGACAATCCTTCGGGAGACTTAATCGTTGAAATTGAAGTCGATTCGCTAGAACAACTCAGCATCGTTTTGCCGGAATGTCCTGACATCGTTTTGCTGGACAACATGGAGCCCCATCAACTGCGAGAGGCGGTTAAGCTTCGCGACCGAGTCGCCCCACTCGTCGAGTTAGAAGCTTCCGGAGGAATCCATCTCGATACTGTAATCTCCGTGGCCCGGACCGGCGTCGATCGAATCAGCATCGGAGCCCTCACACATTCAGCCCACAGTCTAGACGTCGGGCTTGACTGGGAATTCTCGTCAACTGTGGCTTGAATCAACAAGAAAACCACTTCTGCGTGGCCTTTCGGCAACACCGAAACACGGTCGAACGCTCGCGACCAATGAAGTTTGACAGCGTCTCACGTCAACCTATGCTTGTAGTACACCAGCATCTTGGGGAGAGGCGGTGGTGTTGACGCGCCGCGAGGAATGCTGGGAGCTAGAGGGGACCTCGTCTCGCTATTTTTTTCCGTTTCCATCTTTGATCTTTCGACCAGGTTTGCCAAAACCGGTTAGGGGTCGCACCTATGGAAAAATACGTCCTGCTCTGCGACGACGAAATCGACATCCTGCTACCCACAAAACATTCGTTGAAACGAGTTGGAGTTGACATTATTTGCGCGGTCGACGGCCAACAAGCCTGGGAACTGATATCAGAACATCCTCCAACGGTTCTGGTAACCGACTGGCAAATGCCAAAATTGAACGGAGTCGAACTGGTCAAGAGAATTCGTGGCCAGCAAGAAATCCGGCATCTTCCGGTCGTGATGATCACGGCAAAACATGAGGAACTCCTACAAACCGCGGAAATGAATTGTTTACAACTGGCCGCGATCATCGCCAAGCCGTTCAGCCCTCGTGAACTCAGTTTGTGCGTTGAACAAATCGTCGAAACCGGTGCAAATCAACCGACCCTCTAGCACTGGATAACGGAGAGTCCACTTCGTCCAGGGTGGAACTATACCGGCTCAGCAAAGAATCGCCAGTTCCAACATACACGTTGCTGACGTCAAACCATGACCCTTCCAGCAAGGAAGAAGAAATATCGGCTAACGAACGCCCGCCGCCAAAAGACGAGTGCGGCGAGCGCGTCTCTCAGCCCGTAGCCGAGCCCGACGCTTGGTTTCACTTGGTTTTTCATAGTACTCGCGACGGCGCATCTCTTTCTTGATACCGCTGCGTTCCACTAATTTGCGGAAACGGCGAACCGCCTCCTGGATCGTCTCTCGATCTCGCACGAATAGCTTTACCACTTTTCCTCCTTAATTCGATCTCTTTAATTTTACAGGTTGTGCGAGACGAAAACCTACACGGCACCCTTCCAGTTGCGAATCGACCAGTATAAATCAGTTTCGACCCCTAAGTCTAGTCGTGTCCAGGCCGATCGAGACACAAATCTCCGGCTGGGGGACGGTAAGCCCTGACGCCCTGGCCGACGACCTTCCATCCTGAAAGCCGCCAGAAAAGCCTTTGCCGGAAACTCACGGCAAAGGCCTCACCAGACCGGCCCAATCCGACCTTAAGCCACGGGTGCTGAATCCACGAAGTCTACCTAATCGTTACAATCTGGCCACCGACCGCCTGCATCTCACCAAATTAGCAACTGGACACCTCAACCGGAGGCCCCTGTCAAGCCGATCCGAATGGCTGACAAGTTACTCATTGATAAACTCCAACCTGCCCGGCCTCAAAATTACTGAACCTTGGATCCGCTGCCCCTGTGGAAGACCGTTGCTTGTCACTACCGGTGAGTACAAGAGAACCGGATGCAGTTCAGCGTGGTCCATATTTCACCAGTCCGGCCGGCCGCTCCTATCCCATGTACCCAACTGTTGACAAGGCGAGTTTGCTGGAACATCTTGAAACACAGCAAAAGCATGTGATTCAAGGTCTAGACCAATTGAACACCCGCATCGAAGCAACGATTCGCGAGTGGGCGGCAACGGATGGTCACTGCGGACCAATGCCTCCTGGTACAAGAACGTCTGACTCTGACCCTTGTCAGCCGGACGCATCAACGGAGTTCCACTCAACCGGGACGCAACCTGACGCTTAAAATATTCGCTCGAAGGCCGTCTATTCAAAGTCAGGTTTTCCTCCTATTGCAGCAACAAGTTACGAAAACGAGTTGACGGGGTGCGGTACATTCTTGGTATGATGTCCGGTGGTGGAGGACCGTGCTCGTCACCTAGCGTCAACACAGGAGGAGATTTCTGTTATGTGTCAGCCCACGTACTGGATTCCGGCCAACTTCCTGACTCTCTTAGCGGTTCTGGCTTGTTTCGGATGTAAACCGTCAAGCGTCAAAACGGGAGAAGCGCCTCACCAACACGTTGGTCATGATCACCACGATCACGAGACCGGTCCTCACGGAGGGCACCTGATCGAACTGGGTGTCGAAGAATACCATGCCGAATGGCTACATGATGACGAGACAAACAGCATCACCGTCTACATTCTGGATGCTGATGCCCAGAACGAATTCCCCATTGACGCTTCTGAAATTTTCATCAACATCAAGGTGGATGATCAGCCCAAACAGTACAAACTGACAGCCTTCCAAACCGAACAGGGAAAGTCGTCGCAATTTCAGCTTGTTGACAGCAGCCTGATGGTCGCTTTAAGCGTCGGAGGGGGGGTTTCTGCGAGACTTCAGCTCGATATTAACGGAACTCCATTTTCAGCAACCATCGAACACCATGCCGATCACCATTAAGTCGATACAGACTGGTTGCCTGGTCGTTTCTAACCGTCCCGCTCGAGTGCCATCGAACTCACGTCAAGTCGTGTCGTTGCTTTCAGAAGAAGCTGAAGGCGACTCTGTCTGACTGACGAGCCACTACAAATTCTCGACCAAACACCATTCTTCTCAGCGCTGCGAGCTGAGGGTTTGGCGCATCGCCTGAAAGGCCGCTGCATGAAACCGTTCCGGACCTTGCCAGAATCGCTGCAGGGACTCTTCGCTTGAAAACAGGTAGACCTGTTGACGGTAGAACACTCCATGCTCACGGGTTCCGGGGACGAGTCTACCCTGTTCGATGTAAACCACTGAATCGTGACCCGAAAGCATGGGAGCATAGAAATCCGGATTCGCCATAAACCGCTGCTGCTCGGCCAAGCCGGCAAAAAGGTACGTTTTTCCACGGTGAATCGCGCCCCAGCGAGGGTCCCCTAACTGCCATCGGCTCCGTTCTCCCAGGGTGACTGGACAGTACCCATCCAAACCAGTGGTCGGACTCGCGTGAATCCCCACCTCTTGAGCAACTGCTGGGGGACCTTGCTGATACAGGGGTGCACCGCGCCCCCCATTTCCCGGAGTAACATTCCCGGTCAGTGGATTTGAATTGTTCCCATACTGGTTTCCGGGTCGCACACTCAGCTGTCGCTCTGGAGACACATATGAATTGCCGGCTGGAGCGTTCGACTGCACCACCGGTTGACGGCCGGTCACTGGCTGTTGTTGGTAGTCATGGCGGTTGATGACTGGTTGCTCTTGATCGACAGAATACCGTGGAGCCACCGTCTCCGAGGGTGACACATTGTACGGAAGTGTCCCGGAAGTTCCTGTTTGATAAGGTGGCGACGCCACCGTATCGGAATATACGTCAGGGTTGCGATAACGACTCCCTTGCTGAGCCGGAGGACTGGAGGTATTGCCTGCTGGTGAACGTTGCGTCAACGGGTTTTGTTGCCATGCCATCGGTGCCCGGTTCGTGGCTCCACGAGTGATCGACGGTCCAGAATTGGCCGCCAGCTTTCCAGGGAGCGACTGGTTGGCAGCTGCAATTTGTTGAAAATGTGCGACAAAAGCGCGGACCGTCATGGGACTAGGCCCGTGGTGAAGTACCTGACCCGTGGGAGAAATGACAACATCTCCGGGGATTCGGGAGATACCATAGCGTTTTGCCGTTTCCGGAGTTTGTTCCGCGTTGATCTTCACTGGTACGTAGTCGCGTGCGAGCGCCTGTGAAACGCTAGGATCGGCAAACACTGTGTGCTCAAGCCGCACGCACGGAGCGCAAGTGGGTGACCAGAAATGCAACAAAATCAGTTGATTATTCTGTGCGGCAATCTGCTGAGCCATCTCCAGGGTAGGCACCCACGCCACCCTGCCTTGCGAAAAGGCCTGGTCCAAAAAAATCAGTTGGAGCAACAATACTAATGCCAAAACACGCCGTTGTGCTCGCATGGCCCGTCACCTTCTATAAATTGAAACAACTGAACTGCAATCTCGACAACCGTCAGCCAACGTCCCAGTGGTGAGGTTTTAGGCCAACTCGACCGCCAACCGTGTAACCGACTGCTACAATCTGACCATCCGCCAAACGGGGTAACACATTCCGTTATCGGACCGGGCTCTGTAAATCCACACAAAAAATGCTGGTTGTAACGAAAATACCGGCGGAGCCTTCGAAGACTGCAGTCGACGACAGTACGAAATTTGAACAACAAAACAACGAAAATTTTCGTAAATCACACCCCTAAACGGTCGTTCGAACCGAAGTTGGCGCCGCAAGCAGGTTTCGTCCCCCCCTCCTGTTTGCAGCTTGTCACTTATTTAGCTTTTGAAAACTCTTTTAATTTTTCAGAGACAAGATGGATGAAAGTAACAGCGACCAACATAAGACTGGTACGAGACGCCATGTTTTTTTCCGACGAACCGCAATTCAGTGAAATTTTGCCCCAATTCTCAAGATTATGTTGATACATCGCTTGACAGGGACGAATAGAAGATTAAGATGCCGATAGTTAAGCTTCTACTTGGTACTTGGGCGCTGCTGGTCCAACGCACTTGATGTCTCAGGGCCTCTTCTCGACCGATTTGAATAGCGGAATTAAATCTGCTTCTTTTGAGTTGGGAAGTTCACTGGCGCTTCTCAAGCGTAGCCGTGTTTTGTTACGGTGAGTTTGAGAAAAAGAGAACAATCTCCACGTGACGGGATCTTGGCATAAAGATTCGATTGCGCACTTCCAGGCAGTTAATTTTCTTACAGTTAATTTTCTGTCAGTGGGTTTTCGGTTTGGCAAACAACGGAAGCGTCAAGCAATAACTCGGATTGGTTACTTCTACAAAACCGTTGTAGTCGCGTTAAACCAGTTTCCGGCACGATGGTAGTCGCTCAAGCTCCAGGAGAGTTTAAAAGGATATTAGACGCAGAAGCAGATGCAGGCCATCACCGCGCCTGTATGCGAATGCGGCACTTTTTCGCTTAGGTGATTCATGGCAAAAAAAACTAAAAGAAGAGGCTCAAACTCTCGAGGTGGGGGCCAAGGGCGTGGTGGCAACGGACGCACTCGCCGCCGTCGCCGCCCGGCCAACTCGTCGTTGGCCCCAACAGGGAAGACTGAATTCGAGGGTGACAACAACGGCGAAGCGCTACCGCTGCAGCCGGGTTACGGCCTCTTGGAACTTCACCCCAATGGCTATGGTTTTTTGAGGAATCCGGAAAACAACTACGCGCGAGAACGTTCTGATCCTTTTGTTCCAGGAACCATGATCGAGCGTTACCAGCTGCGTCAAGGTGTGATGATCAGCGGAATGGTCCAGCAAGGACGCAGACAACAAGGGCCTCGTTTACGTGAAATTACGCATGTCGATGAAATTCCTCCGGAAAATTACGCAGAAGTTAAGGCCTTTGAAGACCTGACTCCTATTAATCCGGAACAATGGCTGCAATTGGAAACCGAATCCGGACCTTTGACAACACGCGTCATGGATTTGCTGACACCGCTGGGAAAAGGTCAACGCGCTTTAATCGTTTCACCGCCTCGTACTGGCAAGACGATCTTGCTGCAACACATCAGCACCGGGATCGCCGCAAACTACCCCGAATTGCACTTGATCATGTTACTGATCGACGAACGTCCTGAAGAAGTTACGGACATGCGCCGACAGGTCAAAGGCGAGGTCGTGGCAAGCAGTTTAGATCAAGACATCGAAAGCCATGTTCGCATCTCACAACTCATCGTCGACCGAGCTCGGCGTCTGGCCGAAATGGGCAAGGATGTGTTCTTACTGATGGATTCCATCACACGTTTGGCAAGAGCTTTCAACAAGTGGATTGGAAACACGGGACGTACGATGAGTGGCGGTGTGGACATCAAAGCCATGGACATACCGAAGAAGCTGTTCGCCACTGCGAGAGCTTTTGAAGAAGGTGGTTCACTGACGATTGTAGGTACGGCCCTGATTGACACGGGCAGTCGTATGGATGAGCTGATCTTTCAAGAGTTCAAGGGTACGGGAAACATGGAACTCGTACTGAACCGCAAGCTGGCAGATCGTCGCGTTTGGCCTTCGATCGATATCACCCAATCGGGAACCCGTCGAGAAGAACTATTACATTCTCCCGATATCTTACATGCAGTGACCATGCTGAGGCGAACCTTGACATCGATGCATCATGTCGATGCCATGGAGCAACTCACGCGACAGCTGGGAAAGTTCAAGACGAACGCCGAATTTATTCAGCTCATTGCTGGTGCGAATACGCTCGAATGAGCCCGCCAGCACGTTTATCTCTGCTGTCTGAAGGATGGAATGCATAGTTGACCCCTAAATCGCGCCTTGGGTGTGCTAGTGACCTCTAGATGTCGGAAGTGACACGAGAGTCTTTGGAGGGTAAGCGAATGGCTAGCGGCCTCACTGGAAATGAGGTGCCGGGAAACCGGTTGTGGGTTCGAGTCCCATGCCCTCCGCTTCATTTTGCTTCAGGAACTTTGGCATCGCTTCCCGTCAAAGACTGATCGAAAGGCAGTCCGCTGGCCTGTGTCGAGTTCAGTCTCCTGCTGGATGACCCCCTGCGGTTGCCAGGCTTGAATGGAGCGGCCGATTTCAAGCCATCAACAGGAGTCACTCCACCGCCAGAGGCAGCCTGTAGTGTGGCTTGTGCAGACCTTCGCTTGCAGTGACCGTCGGCTGGAAGGTGGTGAACCGCCGCGGGTTTGGGGAGTTGACAAGTCGTATGAGTGAGAGCAACTCAGCACTGCCAACACCGATCCTGCTCTACGATGGTGTGTGTGGCCTGTGCCACCACATGGTAGGGCTGACAATTCGGCTGGATCGTCATGCGCGATTCCACTACGCACCCCTGCAGGGACAGACTGCGCGGATCTTGCGCCAACGGCACCCTGAGATCCCCGAGGCTACGGAGACCATTGTGCTGGAGGACGCCGGACGGGTGTTTCTGCGTTCGGCGGCTCTGCTCCACGCTGCACGGCACCTCCCGTATCCCTGGCGACTGGTCAGCTGGTTTCGCTGGCTGCCCGGGCTCCTGTGCGATCCCGCTTACCGTCTGGTTGCTGCTACACGGTACCGGCTCTTCGGGCGTTATGACAGCTGCCGTCTCCCGAACACGGAGGAGAGGGAACGGTTGCTTCCCTAGCTGAACACGAAGGAGTCGACGACGTTTCCGCGCGGCTGCATCAGCAGTATGCCATCCGAAATCATCTAACAATCGAAGCGGTCAGCGTTCGGCCGGCGCACGACGAGCCTTTGTAAACAACCGGTCACCACTGATTTGAGGCGCCGGTTGTCAGCAGAGTTGAACCAGCCAAGAGAGACAACTCTTACTCAACCCACTCCCGTGTAACGCACGCAAACTCGTAGAACGGATCAAAGCAATCCATTGCGGCCTGCAACAAGAGGCTGTCTCAGCTACAAGTCCCGATTGCTGTCTTTTACGGTCGGAAACAGGAAAATGAAATGGTTTCCTTGCAAATCCACATTCCAGAATTTAGATTAACTTTCCGACAATAACCACATTTTCCGTTTTGCACACCACGGTCGCGATGGTGACCTCTCGTCAGGAGAGACCGCTTGCCTCAACAGAAAACGGCATACGACCCGGCGCAAAAATATCCGGTAACTTCCTTCGACGTGGAATGCCGCACATCCCAGGGTGTCGTGATTCGGGCCCGCCTCTATCAGCCACAGGGCAACGGCCCGTTCCCGGTACTCATGGACTTTCACGGTGGGGCCTGGAGTGGTGGTGATCGCCAACAGGGGCAATTGAGAGACAACGCGCTCGCAGAGAGCGGTTTGCTGGTCGTTGCTGTCGACCTCCGCACGAGTCCCAAACACCACTATCCGGCACAAGTCGAGGATGCCAATTTAGCCATTCGCTGGGCAAAGACCCATGCGCATCGCTACCAGGGTGAGGCAAACTCCCTGGGCGCATTCGGAATCTCCAGCGGGGGCCACACCCTGATGCTGACACTGATGCGCCCCGACGACGAGCAGTTTTCGTCCCTCCCTCTACCTGCCAGTACGTCGGCCAGAGCTTGTGTGCGCTACGCCATCGTGGAATCTGGCGTTCTCGATCCCTATGTCCGCTACCAGTATGCCAAGTCCGTTGGGCGGCAGGACCTGATCAATAAAAGTGAAAACTATTTTGGTACGGAAACGGTCATGCAAGAGGGTAACCCACAGTTCATCCTGGATCGCGGTGAAGCCATCGAACTCCCTCCCGTCCTCTTGTTCCAGGGCACCGCCGATGCGAATATCCCTTCGTCGATTCCCGAAAACTTCGTCAAATCCTATCGCGCGGCAGGTGGCGA
This sequence comes from Planctomycetaceae bacterium, assembly GCA_002726515.1. Classification (GTDB taxonomy): domain Bacteria; phylum Planctomycetota; class Planctomycetia; order Pirellulales; family Pirellulaceae. The sequence goes on from PBTE01000080.1 coordinate 9,509, forward strand.
CATAGAATTCAAGCTTTTCCCCGGTGCAGCACACGGATTCAGCCGGCTACCGGGCCAACACACAGAAGAGGCGCTCTGCCTGATGAAAAATTTTATTTTTAAGCAGCTTGCCAATAGCCATTGTGAAATTCCTGAGGCACGGTGACCGATGAACGTTGTACAACTGGGAGCACGCCTTGCGAAGCGGTTACACACCAACCAAAATGCTCCGAAGCACCTACGCTGTCTCTGAACCACTTGGAGAACAAATTCATGGCCCAATTACGACACGTCGCCTTCTGGTGCCGCGACATGGAAAAATCCCGACGTTTTTACGAGGAAGTGATCGGCTGGAAATTTATCAGCTATCGGCCGAGCGGGCGGGGACTCGATATGAGTGACGGCACCAATAACATCAGCTTGCTCGACTACGGAACTCAGGAACGACCAACCCTGGGCGAAGGACACGAGTACATTCATTTGGGAATTCTCGTTGACAATCTGGAAGATACCTGGCGTCGTCTTCATGAATGGGGCGCCGAATTCCCTTCGAAAACCGTCAAAGGTCGCTGCGACGTCGACTCGAATGAGATCCCTGATCGCGCTTTCAAAGTATTCGACCCCGACGGAAACATCCTCGATATCACCAGCGACAAAAAAGAATGGGTCGGAACTGCTGTTTAGTTGCCGACATCTTGAACCCGGCATCGTTCGACCGCTTGACCAGTCGGCGTCAAAGCCGACACCCGCGCGTCAACCCGGAACAGACATCGCCTGTCAATCCGCAAGAGACTTTCTCTGAGTTCCGGTTCGAATGGCCTGGAGAAACTGAGCAGTGACGACCGTTTCGGAAGGGTTGCAGAAACGGAGCGCGCCTTTCGCGGGTTATCTGGCCCTGATGCTGCCTGGCTTCTTCTAGAGGGTCACAGAGAAAACATCGTGGTCCTCTCGGATTTCCGGGTTCCCGACTGTATTTCATCTTTCAATCTTGTAATCGGAACCCGTCAACCGTAGCGGTTCCCCCGTAAATTGTCCGATTTCACGGTCACACCGCAACAAGGGTCAAGAATTTGATTGACAGGGAGGCCCGCTCGATTAATATAAAGACACCCAGAACGCTGATTGGTCAGGAAATTGTGCCCCGATTCCGTAGCCAGTCGGCGTTTTTTTTGTGCGCGGTTCCTCTTTTGCCATGATCGCTGACGCCCTATAGTATTTTGAAATGGTGCGTCTGGACATTTTTGGGCATGCCTCGGACCGCGAAGAGGTCGACCGAACTTAACAACCACGAACCCGCACGGAATTTTGCTTTTTTATTGGTTTCTTCGGATTCGGTCCATCGCGCCTGACACCGTCAAGGTGAACTGCTGAAGTCGATGCACCACGGACCAAATTTCCATGCGTCCTATTTCGCGACCAGATGGATCCAATCTCAATTCCTACCGTGATCTCGTCGCTACTTCAATGGGCAGGACAAACACCTGCTGGCCTTGTAAGCGCACGTCAGCGATATTGACTTGACCCCGAACTCCAAGGAATCCATGGATGACAGCCGTTACGCCGAAATTTGTTACCCTGGTGTCGGGCTTACCCCGTTCTGGCACGTCCATGATGATGCAAATGCTGGATAAAGGGGGCTTGCCTATCTTGACTGACAGAGAACGGGCGGCGGACGACGATAACCCGCGCGGGTATTGTGAATTGGAGGCGGTGAAGCGGACCAAGGATGACGCCAGTTGGCTGAACGAGGCACCTGGTAAAGCAGTCAAGGTCATTTATTGGCTGTTGAAGGATTTACCGGACATTCATCAATACCGAGTGTTGTTGATGCAGCGGTCGATCAGCGAAATCATCGCGTCACAAAGCGTGATGCTCGCCCGCCGTGGAGAAACAGGGGCAGACGTTTCCGCAGAGCAATTGGAACGTGTTTTTGTCAAAGACTTGGACAATACAAAACGATGGATGGCATCCCGGAAAAATTTCGAAGTGTTGGAGATCCAATACTCCGACGTGCTGACCGATACACAAGGCCAAGCTGAAAACATCCGCTGTTTTCTTGATTTGCCTTTAGATGTTGTGGCCATGGCCAACAGTGTGGATCAAAACCTGTATCGACAACGATCTTAACGCCTCCCGGCTAACTCACTGGGCATGTCGGCGACGTTGGGTAAAACATTAAATCACGGTTCTTGCCCAAATCCTCACCGCGAAGAATTCCGTCAAGATGGATCAAATTACCGCGATGGTTTATGATCGAATTTGCCGAAAAATGAAATCAGCAAAGTAGCTCCGCTAACTCTCACTGTGTCCGGCCTCTTCGCTTGCTTTGCGGCCATGTAGTAACTAGCCTTTCCATCCAAATACTGTTCAGGGCCATGTTCTCCTTCAGAATCCGACGTTCCTTCGGTGCTTACCAGCCTCGCGGCCTGCTGCCGCTAGCTTGTCTGTTGGTTGTTCTAGCACTGGCCAGCCAAGAAAACTCTTCTCCCACCCAAAACTTGCAAGTCGCCTACATTGGCCCCGGGGCGGGAATTGCACTGGTCGGGTCTTTTCTCGCCGTACTGGGTGCCATGCTGACCGCTTTCATGGTTCTGCTGACTTGGCCAATCAGGTGGTGTTGGAGATCTCTGCGAGGCCAGCAAGCGTTGAAACGAGCCCGAGTCAAACGGGTTGTGGTATTGGGTTTGGACGGGCTCGATCCCGAATTGGTCGAAACCTTCATGGAAGAGGGGATCCTGCCGAATTTAAAAAAACTGGGCAGCACTGGAAGCTACCATCGGTTGGGAACCACTTGGCCACCCCTTTCACCCGTCGCCTGGTCATCGTTCAGTACTGGATCCAATCCTGGCAAACATCGCATCTTCGATTTTATCGCCCGGAATCCGTTAACGTACCTGCCGGAAATTTCCTCCGTCAGGATTCAACCACCGCGCCGCCAGTTGAAACTGGGAAGCTACTGCCTGCCACTTTCCCGGCCACGAATTGACGGGCTGCGTAAAAGTAAACCCTTTTGGCAAATCCTGGGAGAGGCGGGCATTTTCAGCACAATCTTGCGGGTTCCTATCACGTTTCCTCCTGACCGCTTTCATGGCGTTCAGTTGTCAGCCATGTGCGTCCCCGATCTACGCGGTACGCAGGGTATGTTCACCTACTTTGCTGAACAGGGTAATACGGGAGTCGTCACTGAATTTGATGTAGGCGGAGAACGGATCGAGGTACGTCGTTCCGCTCAATCGGTTCGCGGGACGCTGCCTGGTCCGGTCAACCCGCTGCGAACAGAACTGGTGGACAGCCAGGTTTCGTTTCGAGTGGTGGGAAAAAAAGATGGCACTGCCGTAATGCACGTTGCCGGTCAGACGGTCCGACTGGTGCCCGGCCAATATACGGATTGGGTCCGATTACCCTTTCGACTGGCTGCAGGCGTCAAAGCCCACGGGTTGTGTCGATTCCTGTTGAAGCAATTTCAACCCTCCTTCGAAATGTATTGCACGCCCATTCACATCGATCCAGATCGTCCGGTCATGCCGATTTCACACCCGCGCGTGTACTCCATCTATCTGGCCCGGAAACAGGGTCCTTATGCAACCATGGGACTCGCGGAAGACACCTGGTCGCTGTCGGAAGGCTTGATTGACGAGGAAGCTTTCCTCCGTCAGGCAGATGATGTCAACGCGGAACGACAAAAAATGTTCTTCGACTCATTGCAACGCACCAAACGCGGGGCGGTAGTTTGCGTCTTTGACGGTCCCGACAGAATCCAGCACATGTTTTGGCGTTTCCAGGATTCCAACCATCCGAATTATCAAGCAGGTGACGCCAAAGCCGACCGGCATCGTCGCGTGATTCGCGACATGTACGTCCGCATGGACCGGTTGGTTGGTGAAACCCTGGAAAAAGTGAACCGGGACACTGCGTTGTTCGTGATGTCCGATCATGGCTTCAAGTCTTTCCGGCGCGGTGTCGACTTGAACGCCTGGCTGCTGAAGCACGGATATTTGGTTCTCAAAGAAAACGCGCGGAGTTCAGACAAAGGATATCTGGAAGAAATCGATTGGGGTCGAACGAAAGCTTACGCGTTGGGACTGGCCGGTATTTATGTCAACCAGCAGGGACGCGAAGCCGAGGGAATCGTGTCGGCCGGCGCGGAGAAAAAACAACTTGTTGAAGAGTTGTGCAGCCAACTCACGGGACTGCAGGACACAGATCTGGGCCAGGAGGCAATTCACCAAGCCATTTCCAGTGAGGATGCCTATGCCGGACCGTACGTGGACGCCGCCCCCGATATGATCCTGGGATACCACGTCGGATATCGAGTCAGCTGGGATGCGGCCGTCGGCAAATGTGGTCCGCAAGTCTTTTCCGACAACATGCACGCCTGGAGTGGCGATCATTGCATTCACCCCGAGTTAGTTCCCGGGGTTCTGTTCAGCAATTTGCGGCTTGACGGTTCACAGCCCCACATCACAGACCTGGGTCCCACGACCCTGGAGTTACTAGGAGTCAAGACACCGGACTACATGGACGGAAAATCGTTATTATGCAGCGACGCGAATTCGTAAAACTTGCGATCACCGCTACCGGAGCGGTCGCCGTACCGGGGTGTGGAGGCTCGACCTCGTCACCACCCTCGCGTACGGATCACCGCGTTTACGTCCTCGCGTTTGACGGACTGGATCCCCGCATTGTGAATTCGCTGCTGGATGCCGGTCGCATGCCGAACTTAGCAAAGTTGAAATCGCGTGGTGGTCTACATCGCCTGGGCACCAGCACTCCGCCGCACACACCCGTCGCCTTCTCCAATATTATTTCCGGCGCGGACCCGGGCATTCATCAAGTGTTCGATTTCATTCACCGGGATTGCGACGCCGAGGGTCTGGCGATTCGCCCATATTTCTCGACCGCCGACGTTGTGGCACCCGAACTTCAGTGGGCGATTCCACTTGGTAAATGGCATCTGCCCTTATCAGGAGAACGAACGGAGTTGCTGCGGCGTGGTCCCGCATTCTGGGACACCCTGGTGTCACAGGGGATCGACACCGAGATTCATTACCTGCCCTCGAACTATCCTCCGCAGGAACCGCAGGGTCCGGGGCGGTTCCGTTGCATCAGTGGTATGGGAACACCCGACCTGATGGGCAGCTATGGCGAATTCACGTTGTTCACACCCGATGTGCCGCGTCAAGGAAAAATCGTAGGTGGGGGAAGGTTCGTGCATTTGTCGATGCACAATCATTTTGCAACTGCTGAGTTAACCGGTCCATCCGACTTCCTGCGCCGCCCTGCCGCAGATGGAGATGTCCCGATCATGAAGGTCTCAGTGGACATCTGTCGCGACCCC
>PBTE01000081.1 GCA_002726515.1 Planctomycetaceae bacterium
CCAGGCTCAAGCAAAACGATTTCGCTGCTGCAAGATCCGCAGCAACGGACAAATGACGTCCCGCCAGGTTCGGGAAACTTGCCAGCTCAACAAGGAAGGCAAGCGACTACTTACCGTCAGTGTTGAAGAACTGGGATTGTCAGCCAGAGCCCATGACAAGGTTTTGCGTCTGGCACGTACCATTGCGGACCTGGATCAGCAGACCAGCATCCTACCTGAACACATCCACGAAGCGGTCAACTATCGAATGCTCGACCGGACCATGTGTTAAATTCCCGCCGGACAATAGCATCACCGGTGGCCCGAGTTCTTTTTTTAGGCCTATCTTTCCATTTCGTCGCTTAATTCCCGCTAAAGCCGACCGGCTGATCTCTCATTCCGTTTCGGTTAGCCACATCCCAGGGGACCGCCGCAGTAACCCGCTCAGGCAGCCCCGCCCCGGACCATCAACCACCAAATGCCGCATAAAAACCTTGCAAAAGTTCTCCTCAGGGGGTGTTGGCATGCGCAACATAGTTACTATATAGGACTTAAAGAAATTTTGCTGCGTGAAGAATATGCGTTGCGTACAGTATATGCGATGTTCAACAAAGACTAGCTAGGTGCGTGGTTTGCGATGTGCGATCTCCGCCCGGAAACCGTTCCCGCTCCGAAGCACAAGAATTAGTCGTCCTTAAAAGCTAATCGAAAACAAAAACCAATTAAAAAGACTGCATGACCCAAGAGAACGAACGCTAATGAAGCAGTGAAAACCCTATTAAAAAAATCACCATCTACGCGCTAGAGCAGGTGGTTTTTTTGTTAGGGTTTCTTTATTGGATTTTTCGATCGGGTAAACAGACTGGTTGTTTACCAAACTCATTTTTCGCTTCAGAAAGGCTCAGGTTACAATGATCATCGAACGTCTACGAACCGTTTCACTCGCCGCGATTTTGGTCGCAATTGTATTTTCTTTTTTGTCAATTGAAAGCGCTCAGGCAGGCACGATTGACGTAACTCTTGACGAAACGTCCATGGCGTCACAAAGCTTCGGCTCCGGCATCCATTCCTCGAACCCCGAACCGTCTCCCGGAGACGGCAATTTTCACGGCGTTCTGTTCGATCCTCAAGAGTTCTCGCTGACACCGGGCGTCGAGGGTACGGACATGACCGTGTATGCCTCCTGGGCCGTGGGTCACAACCACAATTCCGATGTAGAGTACTTCCTCGATGCCGACGGGAGCGGGCCCGGCGCGGAGGTCTCGCTGATTTCGGGCGTCAGCCAGCACATGTATGCCGACCAGACAACCATGAACCCGGCAGCTGCTGCAACCCTTGGTCGAACTTCTTCGAGATTGGCTCGGGCCTCGATCTGTCAGCCGAGAGTGTATTCCGGCTCGTCGGAAGCGGGCCATCGAGTGACATAGCACTCACCACCACGGTCTGGCGCTTCGTAGGAGAGGAAGTACCCGAGCCATCGACGATGATCCTTGCCATCCTTGGCCTGCTGGGATTCGTTTGGCGGACACGCAGATAATTCGTGCCGCAACACCAGTTGGAACCGATCTTCGAGAAGATTTCGGTGACGCCGGTGTTCGGTAAGGTAGATAACTCGATTCTGGAGATATGGTCCATAGCCTTCTCCAGTCGTCGAATTGCCGCGCAAAGTCGTCGGTAACACCAGGCGTCTGCGCCCATTGTCGATAGATCAACAAGCCAGCATCCGTGCAAATACTCTTCAACTGCCGGCGGGCGAAATCTCGGCCGATTGGGACTCCTCGGCCTCGAGCACCCGCGCGAGCTGCTCTTCCAGCTTCTTCCGGGCGATGGCATCGCCTGCATCCCCTGCTGGATCCACAAGTTTTTTCATTTCCTGCGAAACCCGCGGGTAAGTAGCGGGTTGAATGTGAATTGGCGGTCTCCATGCTGGCCAGTTCGGCATCCGAGTTCGGCATCCGAGTTCGGCATCATAGCGTGACTGCATCGCCAACCCGGTCACCAGGATGGCCGGCCACTTTGCCAGCGCATCAAACGCCGCGCAGCAGACATGCGCAACGCGAGTCTGACTCTTGCTGCGCTACGTGGAAAATGAACTTCTTTAGCGGTGCTGCGCGCTCCGTTCGTAAACGCATTTCTTAGCACCGCGCGCACATTTCTTTGCGCAGTTTGCACCGCAGTAATCATTGTCAATGCGCATCAGAAAAAGTTTTGCGCGGTGCGCAGGCGGCGAAATGTTTGTGCGTAGTACAGAGTAGAGAACACATAATCCATCCAACATTGGTAACCAAACAAAGTTTAGGATCATATCAAAAGGAAACCAAATCATGAGATCTCTTCAATCTGTCCAACGACGAACAGGATTTGAAACTCTGGAAGCTAAGAAGTTGTTTGCTGCCGACTTCTTAGGAGCAGCCTCGGTCGATTTAACAGATGTGGCTATCGTTGCCGAAACCAGCCACGACTGGGATAATCCGAGTACTGGCCAAACATGTCGGCGGAACACTGGTCTCGGTGGCCAGGAAGGTGAACCGATCACCGGAGAGAGCGCTCCTGTGGCATCGATAGCCCCCGATGGGTGTGTCGACCTGATAGAAGGTGCCACGATTAATTCACCAGATACCGGTGTCGGTGCTGAAATCGACATGCCGATGGTGGCGGACAATCTGACAATTCTGAATACAGCAGAAGCTGGTCTGACAGAAAGATGGCGTCCTTCCGCCACGGGTGTTGAAGATCCGTTTGGCAATCCTGAAAACTCACTGAAGTCCAAGACATCGGAAGCGAGCACTAACTTTACGGACAACGGACTAGACTCTTGCGACTTGGTTGATGACATTCATGGCGATCCCTACTTCGCGGTTGACGCCTTGTACCACTCCAACGAACTGGAGTTGGCGACAAACCTCGGTGGGCAGGAAGGAGAACCCGTTAACGGATATATGACCACCGATACGGGAGAGCCACTCCACACCGCCGCCCACGAGGCAGCCCACGTCATCCATCAACTTGGCGATCAGGAAGGGGAGTCACTGATGAATACAGGTCTGGCGGACCATTTAGACGACTCAACTTGTTGGGATTGGTCCATTAGGCGGTTCGAAAGCGTCATGGACCCCTCCGACTGCCCGGGCATCATGGATGCGGGCCTTACCGGACCAATCGGTGGCACACTGGACCGAACTCCTACAGTCATCGGCTCCAGCGACACAACGAGCATTGAAATCAACCTCGGTGGACAGGAAGGAGAGGACTTTAACCTGGATCCCGGCGACGCAGTTTCCGGTGTCGCGGCGGTCCACACCAGTGGCGTTGTAGACTCTCTTGCCTCATCAAAGACGTCGGAGTTCTTGCACGGTAACACCAACAACGCCATCAGCATGGCCAACACTGCGGAAGGTGGTCTCGACGAGATCAGCGGGATTGTCATCCGTATGCGAGAGTTAGCGGTTCAGAGCGCCAACGGCGATTTCCAGGTCACCGACCAACATTATTTTGCAGTGCGGTAAACGTGGTCACAACACGGGGGTAATCCTTTCACAGAATGTGAATCGGAGACTGCGACACACCCCGGGCCACTGCGGTCACGACTGTGGTGACGTGGGTGATAATGTAATGCGGATTGTCCGCGCACGGTTTTCGGGACATCCAAGGTACGACGGCACCCCTGGGGGCTGCAGGCAAAGTTTGGTCGTTACATCACCAGTCCGCCTGCAGCCCCCCATGAGCAGGGGCCTGCCCCTACACTGTCCACAAGCCTTTCCTTTGTCGATTGTGCGTTATCACTGCGGTTTCCCGTTGGCAGGCCAGCGACAGGTCCGGTACTGACAACATTTTTCGTCCCGGCTGATTCCAGTGGCTTGCCCGGCCGGGTCACGACTTCACCCTGCAAGTACTTCGCCAACGGCCGGCCCGGTGCCGCCTTTTTCATTCGTGGTAGATCGTGCAGTTCGGCAACGCCCTCTGCAGTTTGGCCACCCCCGCAGCGGTCACCCGGGTGCCGCGGAGCAAGAGCACCCGCAGCCCGGTCATCCCCTCGAGATGCGTCAGCCTCGCGTCGCTGATTTGGGCGCCGCAGAACAAAAGCGTCTGCAGGCTGTTCAATTCACGGACATGTACCAACCCTGCGCCGGTGACCCCGGTACCACTGAGAAAAAGTTTCTGCAGGTTGGCCAACCCTGTCAGGTGGGCCAGCCCCGCGTCGGTGATCCGCGGGCCGTTGAGGCCCAGATACTGCAACTTCGTCAGCCGCCCAAGATGTACCAGTCCCGCGTCGGTGACCCGGGTGTCCCAGACGTGGATCCCCAGCAGGTGAGTCATGCCCTGCAGGTGCGCCAGCCCCGCATCCGTGATCGGGGGCCCGAGACGGAGGTACTGTAGTTCGCTCAACTCCTTGACGTGCAGCAGGGCCGCGTCGGTAATCTTCGTGCCGCGGAAGTAGACTCTAAAAGCGTTGCCCTGTTCATTCCGTCTGACCCTGGCTCCCAGTTTCTCCAGCGCGGCCATGTGATCAGCTTCGGCAGACTGACCAGGTGCCTTGTCGGCCTTCGGGCGCGTGGCTTGTGGCGCGGAACCGTCACCACACCCGGTGATCCCGATCAGCAGCAAACCCAGAAAATATTTCATGTTCGGCTCCGAATGCATTCGGCCTGTAGTCTTCGCCAAAGACCGTTGCGAAAGGTATAACGCGCCTGCAACGTTCCGGCAACCATCAATAACATGTGGTCTGACAGCAGACACGAGCCCAGCAAGGTGCCGGTGCGCCTGGCCGGCGGACCGGCAGGAACGGTCCAGACCGGTCGCGTGTTCGACGGCAGCAAGAGGGATACTGAGGAGCACAAGTTATGAAGCTTGTATCTGTCGATCATGAACCGTGTGGAAGGTCAAACTCGAACAGCTTGGAGTTGCTCGAAGTCTGGTCGGTCTCTCAACTGTACCGGAGGTACGAGCTTAAAAGCGGATCACCGCGACGGTGCACAACACTTGCTCACCTCGCAACACATTCCCACCCATCAAGTTCATCAAGTCATTGCCATCGAAGAAAAAAGAAGGCGATCGACTCGCTACTTATGGCAGCGAGTTTGCCAACTGTTTTTGGGATGGTATCCGATCAGGCGCCGTGCCTTCTGAATACTGATAATACTTGCCTTGTCCTCCAGTGGTGCACGAATTTCCACCTGCGGTGCAAACTCACGCAGTAAGATCTCCGTCTCCACATCGAAGCGAATGTCTTCTGCGGCGATGAACAGGGCTTCGTGTCCCGTCGTTTCAGCTTCCAGTGCCAACCGGCAGGCCCTGGCCGCGTCCCGCACGTCAACGTAGGGCCAGAGGACGAACCTCACGCCAGACTCTTTCGTCGGCGTGGTCCAGGGAAGGGCACCATACCCGTCTTCCTGGATCACATTCATGATCCGCAGACTGACCGTCGGAATTCCCGACCGGCGGCTGACGGTAGCACAAATCTGTTCCCCAATCTGCTTCGAGAGACCATAAGCCTCGAACGGTGTCAACGGGTGGTCTTCGTCCACCGGTACGTATTGTGGCCAGTAGACCTCGGGATCCTGGTGCCAGCCAAGCGTAAACACGGACGATGCGAACACCACTTTTTTTAGACCATGCGCAGCGGCCGATTCCATGACGTGATAGGTGCTGAGCACGTTATTCTCGTAGGTCACCGCGGCGGCCTCCACGTTTGGCCCGGGAACGGCACCCAAATGAATCACGGCCCGCGCGCCCGCCAAGGCGTTGTGCACGGCGTTGGCATCGGTCAGGTCAGCCTGCAAGAGTTGACATGGCATCGAGCGTGTTGTCTGTCGATCGACAGACAACACGCTGTAGTCGTGCGCGAGCAATTCCCTGATGACCCACTGTCCCAAACGGCCAGACCCACCTGTCACGATAATTTCAGACATCTCTTCTTCACATCCCGGGAATGGACACAAGCAGCATGGTAGACAGGCCGCAGCAACAAGGGATCACTGCTGCTACTTCGTCATGATTCTGCCTGATGTTAACTTGGCCGAAACCTCGCCCTGGTGCTTCCGCAGACAAAAATTTTATCTCTCCGGATCGGTGCCGGAAAGACCCGGTAATCGTCGTCCTGTTCATTGGAGAACCACACGCTTACAAGTCTTATCAAACGCTCCCAACGGGAATTCACTTACCGTGGCGGGTGCTCGTTCTCAGGGATTTAGTAACCCGACAACAGTGATCTCGGCCTTCCGGCGAAACCTTTGTCCATCAGCGGAGTTTAATCAGTGGACCAGTTTTCCGGGATTTCCGATTTCAACATCGACCGACCACCGCCTGCCATGAAGCAATCCTGCATCATCCTGTCACTGGTACTTTTCGCAATTGCGATGATCGGCGACAAACCTGCTGTTTTTGGAAAAGAGGTCTCCTTTCAGTCTGGTTCTCATCGGATCAAGGGATACCTGGCCACACCCAACGGCACCGGTCCGTTTCCAACGGTGCTGTTCCTGCACGGTGGGATGGGACCGATTGTCGGGGGCAACCCATCAGCGGTGGTTGATGCCCTTGCCAATGCCGGTTTTGTCGGTTTTGCCCCGATCAGACGGAACAATCCTTCCATGGCAACACATGCGCATGACACGGTTGCAGCCATCGATTTTTTAAAGCGTTTGAATCAGGTGGACAATGCACGATTGGCCATCACCGGTTTCTCTCGTGGAGGCTTGTTAGCTTTCATGGCCTCAACAAGGCGACAAGATCTCCAAGCCGTTGTGTTGATGGCACCAGCTCACGGAAGAGGAATTCTACACCGGTTCCTCACCGATGCCGGCAACGTTTCTGCCCCGACATTGATTCTCGTGGCCAGAAATGACACCCGGCAAGCGAATCACGTGAGCCTCAGCCGACAAATCCACACGGGTCTACGAGCGGCCGGAAAACAGACGGAACTCATCGTCTGTCCGCCTTACGGGCAAGACGGGCACCATCTGTTCTTCGAGGTTCGACTGTCTTACTGGCAGGATGTAGAACGATTTCTGAAGACCCAGCTCAATTCCGGATCGGAGGACCGGTAAACACTGCCCGGCGATTTGCCCGACATCTCACCCCGGCCCTGCCGTTGGGGAAAGTTGGCCAATTTTCTTTTGCGGAGTGTCTACAATAGACTGCTGCGATGACAGGCAATCATTCCCGGTGTCTTCTCTGTTCCAAATCGATGACGGAGTTAACGATGTATAAGATCGCGGTAGGAGTGATGGCATTAGTCGCCTGGACCGGTCCGTCCGCAAATTCCGTCCATGCCGATCTCATGACAGCGGAGGAGACCGCCGACTGGTCCTTTCAACGGGTGGGCAGCCCAATGACCCTGAACAGTTCAGGCCGGGGGATATTTGCCAACGTTCTTCTTGACGGAGATACCGTCATTACGACCTACCAGACAGCGAATGCCGAATCCCTGACAGATGGAAAGAGCCTGTACTACCGCACGTTCAATCGGGATCTCGAGGTGGTTCAGACCGAGGATCATGCAATCGACGTCGACTCGACCGAGTACATGGACTGGAAGGGCGATCTGGGCGATCACAAGCTGCTTCTGCTTGACGAGTCCATCTACATGGTCGCGATTGTACGTGAGCAACCCCAGGCTGTGGCCTTCAAGTTTGGCAAGGACTTCTCCTACCAGGCCGGCCCCAGCTACTTTGGCAGCCCTGATCAATTCACCGAAAGTCACCTGGACATGGGATGGGGGACCGATGGCGAAAATCTGTACGCACAGTTTTTCTCTCAACCAGCGAATTCACCTCCTGCGGACTGGGGGGCCGCAATCTATCGACTGAACCTGGATCTGACGGAAGATGGAAGCGCAATAGTTCAACCTGAAACAGGGAGTTTTGTAACCGGAACATCGATTGTCAGCGTCCCCGCGGGACAGATGGGGGTCAATGCCGACAGGCTTCAAATTTTCAGCACCAATCGTGACTATGGCAATTCACTACGGGTTGGGATCCACACCTTCGCCTCGGACATGGACCTCGAACTCATCGAGGACTCAACGCGCGACATCGTCGTAGCTGAACTCGACACGTACTTCCCGGTGGGACCTTCGTACAACACCAAACATCAGTTGTGGGTAGTCGGTTACACGATGGAAAACGAAGAAGGTGAGCATGGCATGCAAGGGAAGTCCCAGGAACTCGGTCCCAGCTTCATCACGATCTTCGACGCCGAGTGGAGCCAGCTTCAAACCATTCAGCTCAACAATAATGATCCGGCATTCCGCGTGATGACCCAGACCGAGGGTGATGATATCTACATCGTCTATGACGAAATGGACGTGAATGGTGCGGCAACGGTATCACGGGCACGAATCGAACGTTACCGCATTAGTGTGCCGGAACCCGCTTTCCTGCCGTTCTTGCTGGTTGGCTTGGTCAATCTGCTCTTGTGGCATCGTCGCAGGTAAGTCGTTGTCGATCATCTGGCCCGGAAATCGCCCACCTTCCATCGGGGTTCCGGTCGGGCAAAGGCACCTTCCAATGGGTTGGCCTGGTTTGACCGCGGCCATCTCGCACTTCGGGAAAAACGTGCCCGGACCAGCGTGCTCATGCTTGTCGAAACGTGCCCGTCCGTGTAGAGCCCCGTTCCCCTGGACAGAACAGCGTGGCAGCAACCAAATTCCTTCGTGAGCGGCGGTGGAGGGATCAACGTTACCTGACGGGATTCCTTAATCTAAAAAATCCGGAAAAGGCCTCCGCAACACGTCGCCAGCCAAGGGACAGTCGATTAAAATTCCTGTCTACTGGTAAGATAGATCCACCGTTGGAAAGGCTTCGTCGCATTCCACGACACAGGCACCTGTGGCAGAACAGCCGTCGAACAAAACACTCATTGGGGTAAGCAATCATGTCGCAAACTGTAACCCGTTGGCCGTTATTAGTTGGAATGACCGTTTGGCTTCTCTGCTCTTATTGCGTCAAATCGGCCACCGCTGCTGACACGACGACATTGCTCGGCCAGATTGGCGTAACGAAGGGTGTGTGTGTTGTCGTGGCCTCGCGGGACCACCAGTTGCCGGTTCAACTGGCAGAGCAAAGCGAGTTGTTTGTTTATGTGCACTCCCCCAGCGACGAATACGTCACACGTACCCGGAAGTTCGCCTATTCCAGCGGGCTTTTAGGAACACGTATCTACGTGGAGCATGATCGTGAAGCCCGCATCTCGCTTGCTGACAACATGGCCGATGCCGTGGTTGTAATCGATTCCGTCATCCCCAAATCCGAGTTACTGCGCGTCGCCCAGCCGGGTGCAAAGGTGATTGCCGGCAATAGCACGTTTACAAAATCGCGACCGGTTGATGAAGATGACTGGAGTCATCCCTATCATGGACCCGACAACAACCCTCAATCTCGTGATGCTCATGCGAAGCCGCCTTACCTGACGCAGTTTCTTTGTGACCCCTGGTACGTGCCAATGCCGCAAGTGACCGTCACTTCCGGGGGTCGTATTTTCAAGGCCTTCGGCCACATCGCGTTAAAAACACGTGAGTGGCCATGGCTCAACACCCTGATTGCTAAAAACGCTTACAACGGAACGCAACTCTGGAAACGTGAACTCAATCCCGAATTCATGATCCACCGGAGTACGATGGTGGCCACACCTCACGTGCTTTACGTAGCAGACAGCGCCTCCTGTAAATTGCTCGACACGGCCAACGGTAACTTGCTCGACGAGATCGTGATTCCCGAAAACATTGATGAGGACGGTGTCTGGAAATGGATGGCGTTGGACGGTGGTGTGCTCTACGCACTGGTGGGCAGCACCGAGCAGAACGATCCGGTAATTCGCGGATCTCGCGAGAAGGCCGGTTGGCCCTGGGCGGACCTGGGGGATCGCTACAACGGCCAGGAATACGCCTGGGGCTTTGGACGCACACTCGTTGCGATCGATCCGGCCACCCGTGAAGTGATTTGGACAAACCGCTTCGATGAACCGATCGACAGCCGGGCCATGTGCCTGGCTGCCGGCCGTGTCTACGTTTACAGCCCCCTCACGTACCTGGCAGCAATCGACACGAATACGGGTGTCGAGCTTTGGAAAACGTCAAATCCCGAAGTTCTTCAAGCCATCGGGGAAAATGATCGTGCCCAAACAGCCGCGAAAGGCTTCGCCAGTACCGCCTATACCAAAGCCAATGACCGGGGACTCTTTTTCGCCGGCCCGCAACGTGCGAACCTGGTTGCCATATCGGCTGACGATGGATCATTGATGTGGGCATATCCCCACGGAAATTTTCAACTCGTACTGCACGACAATGCGTTGTACGCCATGGGGCGAACTGAAACCTGCAAAAAATTTGATTATCTCACAGGCCACGTGTTAGCTGACCTGCAATGTTATCGGGGCAATTGTACGCGGGCAACGGCCACCGTCGACAGCATCTTCACGCGCGGCTACCGTCATACCGGCACCATGCAGCTCGATATCTCAACCAGTAAACTCAAGCGAATTCCGTTGATGCGTCCAGCCTGTCAGGACGGAGTCATCGTCTCCAACGGCATGCTCTACTGGGGACCATGGATGTGCGACTGCAATCATTCTCTCGTTGGTATGATCAGCCTGGCCCCGGCCGGCAACCTCGACCTGTCGCAACCCGCCGTAGAACGGGATCGACTGGATTCGATCCAGTCGAAACCAATATCAAACTCACCGGCTGACGAAGCCGACTGGCCGGCCTATCGTCGCGACCTGTCACGCTCGGCACATACGCCGGCCAAGCTTGCCACAAACCCGGTGCAACGCTGGCAGATCTCATCCAACTCAGGAAGCGAGCCAACTGCTCCGATCGTGGTAGGGGAGACCGCATTCTGGAGCGGCCTTGACGGTGTCGTCCGTGCTGCTGATGTCATGTCCGGCAAGACCAACTGGACAGCCTTTACCGGTGGCGCTGTTCGTTTTCCCCCGGAGTATTGGAACGGGCGGATTTATGTCGGGTCTGGTGACGGCCATGTCTATTGCCTTGATGCCCACGATGGACAACTGTTATGGAAATTTCAAGCGGCCCCCGCAAAACGGCGCATCATGGTTCACGGCAACATCCTTTCCAATTGGCCCGTCGGCAGCGGGGTACTGGTACACGAAGGTGTTGTCTACGCTGCGGCCGGAATCACCAGCTACGATGGCACGCACGTTTACGCTTTGGATGCCCGGAGTGGCGACATCCGTTGGCAGAACAACCATTCGGGACGCCTGGTGTCAGACAACCTGGTAAGCGGTGTCAGCGTGCAGGGCCATCTGTTAATTCATGACGACGTACTCTATCTGGCTGGTGGCAACGTTGTCTCACCAGCGATGTACGATCTGGACACTGGTCGCTGTCTCAACACGATCGAAGACGAATGGTTGACCGAACCCACCGGTACCAATGAACGATTTCCCAGCCAACCGGAAAGGACCATGTTCACACGATCTCCCCGGGGGCGTGAACTGTTTGTTGTCGACGGCGAAGTGCGGGTATTTGATCGGTTGCTTTATTCCGCGCCTAACAACGGGCCGTCGGGGTACTTCGGCGGACATTTTCTGCAAGTGGGGCAAGACGGCGCTGTCATCCGCGGCACCAACGACCGCATCGTGCGACTCTCGCAGTCAAAAACACCGGAGGGAGAACCGGTCGGGGTTTGGGATGTTCAATTCTTCCGTGACCCACATGCCCTGGCCTTATGCGGAGAAACCGTCGTTGTGGCAGGCGAGATCCAACAGGAGGAAAGCGAAATGCCAACCTTTGGCATTGCCGCTTTCGATTTAGAGCACGGCTCCAAATTGTGGTCAGATGTGCTTCCAACTGCTGCCGTTTCCTGGGGTCTCGCAGTCAATCGTCACGGCACCATCGTTGTCACTTCAAAAAATGGCACTGTGACTTGCTTCGGTTCCCGGAATGCTTCTGCGGGTGGCTAGAGGCCACAGGAAATTTGAAGCGTGCCAGTTGATGCGCACCCATTGAACATCACGATAGAGACTAACGATGACAAACTTTCCAAGCCACAAGAGAGGTTGGTCTGAATTAAAGCGTGAAATGAATGAGGCCAGGAGTAACGATCTTATCTGGAACAATGACCGGACATTCAAACCTGCTTACTTTGCCGGTGACGATGTGCTCGAGGTGGCGCAGGAAAGCTACCACATGTACATCAATGAAAATGCGTTGTACAGCAAAACCTCCTATCCGAGTCTCTATCAATATGAAACTGAACTGGTCGGCATAATCGTTGATCTGTTAAATGGTCCTGACGGGTCCGGTGGCACTTTCACCTCGGGCGGGACCGAAAGTAACCTGATGGCAATGAAAACGGCACGAGAGTGGGCAAAGGAACATCACTCCGGATCAGGGACGCCCGAGATCGTTGTACCCCGCACCGCACACCCGTCCTTTGAAAAAGGCGCTGCTGTACTTGAAATGAAGGTCGTGAGGTTGCAGGAAAGCCCCAACCTTACGGTAGACCTCGCAGCGATGGAAAAAGCAATTACCGCTAACACCATCATGCTTGTAGGATCCGCACCGCCTTATAACTACGGACATACGGATCCTGTCACAGCCATGGGTGCAATTGCCCAACAGCATGGTCTATGGATGCATGTCGACAGTTGCCTGGGTGGATTTATTCTTCCGTTTGCCAGGGAGTTCGATTCAACAATTCCCGAATTTGACTTTTCAGTTTCGACTGTTAGATCGATCTCCGTCGACCTTCATAAATATGCCTACTCGGCCAAAGGAATTTCTGCTTTGATGCTGAGGGACAAAACGCACGCAGACTACAATCGGACCTCCTTTAACGATTGGCCAGGCGGTTTGTATTCCACACCCAATTTATCCGGATCAAGATCCGGTGGTGCAATTGCCTCAGCGTGGGCAGTGATAAACTACCTGGGATGGGAGGGATATCGAAAGATCGTCCTGGATCTGATTCAACTGAGAAAGAAGTTCCTTGCTGGCATCAACGCCATTGCTGGTCTTCGTGTGATCGGAAATCCTCAAACATTTCAGTTCGCCTTTGGATCCGAAGAATTCGACATCTATGCTGTTGCCGATGCAATGGAAGACTTGAATTGGAAAATAGGTCGTGCACGTGAACCACATTCAATTCAACTCATGATCAACAGTTCACACCACTCGACCGCTGATGAGTTCTTATCTGATTTAGAGACGGTTTCGGCCAGGGTGGCCGCCGGAAACATCAAAGCCCGTGACATCAAATCCGTCTATGCGACTTGAGCCCTTCTCTCGCTCAACGATCGTGATGGTCTCGTGGAACATGTTTTTCGAAAACAACCCGGCTTCATAAAGTATCTACCGTCATCGGGGTGGAAGTTACCGTTCTTCCCAACCGGTGGGTTGATGAGGGGTTTGCCACCGTTTTTCTGATTTCTCCAAACTGGTAAATCGACAAGCTGTTTAACCACCGGTAACTCTGGGAAAGGGACTCGCCTCACAACACAACAATTCAGTTACAGTGGATGAGTTCTCCCCGGCAGTCTACAATGCCGAACTTATGACACCTCAACAGGCACTCGAACAATACTTTGGCTACCATTCGTTTCGCGGTTCTCAGTTATCTGCCATTGAACACGTCTTGGCGAAGCGTCACACTCTGGTGATCATGCCCACGGGCATGGGAAAGTCACTGTGTTATCAACTTCCTGCCATTCTTTGCTCAGCAACGAAAAGCAGCAGCCACCCTTGCCCTTCCATCACCCTCGTGATCTCTCCTCTGATTGCCCTCATGAAAGATCAGGTCGATGCCCTGCTGACCCGCGGCATTTCAGCAACTTTCATCAACTCATCTCTGAGAAAACAGGAGCGTGAAGAACGTTATGCGTCCGTTGCCGCCGGTGATTTTGACCTACTGTACGTGACCCCTGAAAGGTTTCGCAAGCCGGAATTTGTCGAAGTGATGGCTCAACGCTCCGTGAGTCTTCTGGCGGTTGACGAAGCCCACTGTATCAGCGAGTGGGGACATGACTTTCGGCCGGATTACACACGCCTGGAAGAATTCCGCAGACTCCTGGGCAACCCGACCACCATCGCATTGACTGCCACAGCGACCCCCGAGGTGCAACAGGATATCGTGAGACAGTTGGGGTTGGAAGCAAACGAGATGCAACTGATTCATGAAGGGATTGACCGTCCTAATCTGGAGTTACAGGTCAAGCACGTGTGGGACGACGAAGACAAACTCGACCACATTATCGACACTGTACGGGACAGTCATCACCAGCAAGGCAGTGGAATTGTCTACTTTACATTGATCAAGACGCTGGAACGGTTCAGCAGTCGTCTTCTCGAAGAAGGAATTGTTCACGTCTGTTATCACGGGGATCTGGAACGGACAAGACGGCGTAACATTCAAAACGCGTTTATGGAGGGTGAACAGTCGTTGGTTCTCGCGACGAACGCTTTCGGAATGGGCATCGACAAGGAAGACATCCGTTTTGTTCTACACGCGGAGGTACCCGGATCCATGGAGGCGTACTACCAGGAAATCGGCCGTGCCGGTAGAGACGGCTTGGCAAGCCTGTGCCTGCTGCTCTACGACCAGCGTGACCTGGCCACTCAGATGGAGTTCATTCGCTGGAGCAACCCTAATTCCGAATACTTCCAACAGGTCTACCTGTACCTGACGGAGAGGAAAGAGCAGGTTCAAGCATTTGGCATGGAATGGCTCAACAAACAACTGCATTCGCGTGGCAAGGCCGACCACCGCTTGGCAACAACTTTCGCCTTGCTGGACCGGTACAACGTGGTCCAAGACAGCCATCCGCCGGGCTGCTTCAATGTCGTCGCCGATTTGCCTGACCGCATGCTGGACGACAGTCGTCTGGCAACCAAACTGGAACGCGATCAACGGAAGCTGTATGCTCTGGTCGAATATGCCAATTACCCGGAAAACCGCAAGCGATTCATCCACAACTACTTCGGCTTGCCATACGACTCCTGATACGACCGGAAACCTTTCCGGGCGCGACGGACACGAACACCAACGCAAATTGGTTAAAAAACACTCCTCACTTCATCTAACGAAAATCCCTGCTGTGATGGGCAAGTGTTCCAACTTGATCGGCAAGTTCCTCGAGTCGCTGGACGACAATGTGAATAACTTCATTCTGCCGTTCCAACCTTCCGTGGGCAATCAACATTGTGGCCTGGCGGGCCAGCGCGTCGAATCGTTTCCAGACCGGCTTGCGAATGACAAGATTGGCAACCCCTGTCTCGTCCTCCAGGGTCACGAAGGTAATTCCTCTGGCTGTACTCGGCCGCTGACGCATCAGCACAATACCAGCTACTTTTACAATACGATTGTTAGAATAGTCCTGCAACAGACCGGCGGGCGTGACTCCAGATTGACTGAGCCGCTCTCGGTAAAAAGCCAGGGGGTGCTTCCGCAAACTAAGCCCAGCAGTCTGGTAATCTGCAAAAACCTCCTCCTGCTCGGTCAACGGAGGTAACTTCGGGGAAACGGGATCAAGTGGAGTCGATCCCGCAAACAGAGGAAGTGTTTCGAGCCGTGCTTCCTGGTCGAGCGATTGCCATAAACCGTGACGTCGGTCGAGTGTTATCGAGCGAAAAACATCGGCATCCACGAGCCGTTCGATAGTCGCCTGATTCAGTTGTGTTCTAGCCACAACGTCTTCCAGCGAAACAAAAGGACTCGTACGAACTTTCACAATCGTGGCAGCTACCGCTTGTGACAATCCCCTCACCAAACACATCCCCAAACGCAACACCAGCACGGATCGTTCCAGTCCTGGTTCGATACGTTCGAGGGTGCAATGCCAATCGCTGTAGTTCACATCAACGGGTCGCACTTCCACGGGCCCTTGACGAGCATTTTGTACATCACGAACCAACTGCGCCGGCGCGTAAAATCCCATCGGCTGACTGTTGATCAACGACATGGTAAACGCCGCTGGATAGTAGTATTTCAGCCAGGCTGAAACGTAGGCCAGCTTGGCAAAACTGGCCGCATGGGATTCGGGAAAACCATATTCGCCAAAACCCCGTATTTGGTTGAAAACACACTCGGCATACTCCGGCGTGTAGCCTCGTGCGAACATTCCGTCGATCACTTTGTTGCGAAACTTGTCAATCAAACCCGGACGACGCCACGCCCCCATCGCGCGCCGCAACTGGTCTGCTTCGCCAAGAGTAAATCCGGCCGCAACAACAGCCAATTGCATCGCTTGTTCTTGAAACAACGGAACCCCCAACGTGCGGTGCAACACTTTCTTGATTTCCTTGTTGGGATATGTCACCTCCTCTTCACCGTTGCGACGGCGTAAATAGGGGTGCACCATGTTTCCCTGGATAGGACCGGGACGTACGATGGCAACTTCAATGACCAGGTCATAAAACTCTCGAGGTCGCAAGCGTGGCAACATGCTCATTTGCGCCCGGCTCTCAATCTGAAACACGCCCACGGTATCACCTCGAGTGATCATGTCGTAGACTTGCGCGTCATCCTGGGGGATATTGTCAATCGTCAACTCACGGCCCGTGTGCGTTTCGATCGTGTCAAAACACTTGTGAATAGCAGTCAACATTCCCAAAGCCAAACAATCGACCTTGAGAATCCCCAGTTCATCCAAGTCGTTCTTGTCCCACTGGATCACCGTACGGTCGTCCATAGCGGCATTTTCGATAGGAACCAATTCACAAAGCGGGCCCTGAGTAATCACCATACCGCCGACGTGCTGCGAAAGATGGCGTGGAAAACCCAACAGCTCGCCGGTCAACCTGAGAAGCTGTTTTCCAACTTGCGAGTCCGGATCCACACCGCTCTGCCGACATCGTTCAGACAGTACAGCCGGTTCACTGCGAAAGTCAAGATTCTTGGCCAGAGCGTCCACGCGATCGAGCGACAAACCGAGCACTTTTCCCACATCCCGGATCGCCGAACGGGGTCGGTAGGTGATGACCACGGCCGTCAGGCCGGCACGATCCCGTCCATATTTCTGATAGACATATTGCAGTACTTCCTCGCGACGCTCGTGTTCGAAGTCAACATCGATATCCGGTGCTTCATTACGTTCGCGGCTGACAAACCTTTCAAACAAAAGATTGCTGGTCATGGGATCAACCGCGGTAATCTCCAGACAGTAACAGACGGTTGAATTCGCCGCCGATCCACGACCTTGGCAGAGAATATTTTGCGAACGGGCAAATTTAACGAGATCGTAAACGGTCAGAAAAAATGCTTCGTAGTGCAGTTCTTCAATCAGCTTCAACTCGTGATCCAACTGCCGGCATACTTTATCAGGAACCCGGTCTCCGTATCGCTTGTGTGCTCCCTGCCAGGCAAGTTGATGCAAATATTGCATGGGAGTTTTTCCGACCGGCGCCAACTCTTCCGGATAATCGTAGCGCAGTTCGTCCAGGGAAAAAGTGCAACGGTCGGCAATTTCACATGTGCGCCGGAAGGCCGACGGAGTTGATCTAAAAATGTGGTGGATCTCGGACAGTGGACGAAGATGCCGTTCGGCATTGGGAAGTAGATGTTCCTTCAATTCGGAAACCGTCGTTCCGTGGCGGATCGCTGTTAACACATGTTGTAATGCCATGCGGTCGGAGATGTGGTAATGAACGTCGCCCGCCGCCACCAGGGGAACACGGGTTTGCTGAGACAGTTGCGTGAGCCAAGCAAGTTTTTGCCGATCATCCGTTCCATAGAACAACTCGGCCAGTAGATAACAACGATCCGAAAATATGTCGCGGTAAGGGTGGATCGCCTCCCCATCCCCAAGTTGCTGACCGGCTGTTGGTAAAATAGCAGCAAGCAGCCCCTGGTGGTGGTTGGCAATATCCTCCATATTCAACTGACACTCTCCTTTGGGTGCACGACAACGTCCCAAAGTGATTAATCGTGAGAGACGGCCGTAGGAAGCGCGGTCAGTGGCCAGCAGCACAACTCGAGGCGCATTGAGCGGTCGAATTTCGGCGCCGATTAATAATTGAAGCTGAGTTTCTTTCGCCGCTGCGTGAGCCTGCACCACACCGGATAAACTGTGAACGTCGGTAATCGCCAGCGCCGTGTAGCCTAACGCAGCAGCCTGTATCACCAGTTCATCCGGATGAGATGCACCCTGAAGGAACGAGTAATTGGTGTAGCAGTGCAGTTCTGCATAGCCCAGTTCCTGAGATCGATCCTGCCTGCTGGAAACGGGAACAGGATCAATAATTCGTTGCGGGTCTCGCTTGGGAAAAACAGATGGTTCCGGCATCAATCAACTCTTACGGTACACGTGACAAAGCAACTGTAGACGTCACCAGGATAAGTCGGTGGTTTCTGATCATAAGCACCTTATCCCGGATCACATGGCACCGCTCGTTCAATCTACCCGAACATTCCGTGTAAAAACCAACTTCCGTATTTCAGGCAGCGGAAGATCCACAATCGTTGACCGGTCGTTGTTTCGACACGGTAATAATCCCGGCGCACATTGCGCTGTCGCCACCAACCGGTTTCAATCCGCTCCGGCCCCCAATGCCGTGCCACATGTTGTTGCTGATCGTGATACTGAAAGTGACTGGGAGGTCCATTGGCATCAACTATCATCACCTGAAGAAGAAGTGGTTCAGGAAGCAAATGGAGCGGCTGATGAAGCGGTGTGAAAGAAACCGCAGAGCATGTTTTGCCTCGGGGCCGGTAACCAATCAACGGTTCGGCGCGGTAGGCCATTTCTGGTTGGGCATCGTTTTGCAAGATGTACCGCACTACGTTCAAGCGACCAACCCGCCCCGACAACTTTTCAACCAGGCTGGCAATTCGAGACGAATCCTTGTAATCACGACCTTTTATTGTGACAAATTCTTCCTGCCGGCAGACAAGCGGAGTTGAAGACGTGGCACGCAATGAAATGTCCGTGACAAAATCTGAAAGTCTGAAATTTTCCAGTTGTACATGTACCAGTTGGAACAGATGCTGCGGATCAATACTCGGACGAAACAAGCCCACCTCCAGGTGAGTGCTTGGCGCATGCTGATAATGAAGATCGCAAATCATCAGCAAGACCCCTCGCTGATGCCGACGCAAAAGCACGCACAAACGTTCGACCAGTTGCTTGATCACCAATTGAATACTGTTGTGATGGCTGGTGGGGCATTCAAAACACCACTCCACTTCAAAGTCAGGAGCAGATCGAACTGGAACGATCATTTCCGGTGCCTGATCCAAGATCTGGTCCAGGCGCTTTAATAAAAATCCCCCAAAACGAGCTTTTAATTCGCCGCGTGGCAAAGGTAATAAATCAGCAATTGTTACCAGTCCCAGACGTTGCAGTGTTTCAAGCATCCGTGCCGGTAATCTCAACGCGGCCAGCGGTAATCTGTGGATGCTGGCCTGCGACTGATCCGACGCGGCGATCGCCAGATGCTCCTGGCCAGCTTCACCACAACCGTAATGAGCCAATGCCCAAGCCGCCCCCAGTGTGCTGGCCAGACCCATCTGCACGTTCAAGCGAAGTTGCTGGAGTCCACGCCGGGTCTGGCCAATCAATGATTCTTCTCCACCAAACAGGGAAGTGACACCACCGACGTCCAGTAACAACGTTTCCGGTGGCTGGATCTCATCGATACCGACCAGAGGACTGAAACGATGACACCAAACCGCTAATTTCTCCAGCGCTTCCAGATCGGTCGAAGGATCGTAAGGTTCCACGTGAAGCGTATAACGACCGTGGCGCCTGGTCAGACCGGTCGCTTCAGCAACCGGCATGCCAGTCTGTACTCCTAAACGCTGTGCTTCCGGCGAACAAACCACAACGCACTGTCCGTGCCGACGACGTTGCTGCAAAACGACCGGTTGACCATCAAGCTTGGGATTGACGCGAGCCAGTCTCTGAACAGGCCAGACGGGGAACCAGAGGGCAAGGATGCGCTGCATGGATTTCACCAGTTTGCTCGTCAATTTCCAATTCCACAAAATCTTTTTGAATGTGACCCCGACACCGCAAAAGCTTCACATGTAGCCGCCAACCCGACCGAGATGTTTCCGGAGTAACCAACAGCCGCACATCAGCCCAGGACGGCTCTTTCTGTGTAACGACAGGACGAACGAACAGTCCCAAACAACCACTTGCTGCCGCCGCTAATTGCAAACGTCGAAACGTACGACTATCGAAACGCCGAGGCCAAGCAAGCACAGCCGAAACATGGGGACACCGCAATGCCTGATCCAAAGCCCAGCATTCATCTTTTTCATTCACAGGATGGACAACGATCGTACGATCCAACTGAATCTGAAAAGCCGCGGCAGCGGGCGGATAAAAGAGGCGGCCGCAATCGACGATCACCAGGATTCCACTTCCACCACATGCCTGACGAGCTGCCAACAGTGCCAACAACCCAGCGCCACTGGCCTGATCGCTAACCAGCCATTCAACCAACGAACCACGGGAAAATCCTGATCGAGGCAAAATGGCATCTAATGGCCAACAGCCAGAAGAAACCTGTGACTCATCCGTCACAGGCCTCTCCATTTCTTGTAAAAGCTGACGAAGTTGACGAACTTTGGTATGCATGGCGAAATCAAATCGGCAGATCTTGTCTTTATCGGGCCATTAGTATACATTAGTACACTAATTCTAAAAAGAGGCCTTGAGCGATGCCAGCTTCCAGCAACTTCCGGGTGAGAAACTTCCCGGGACGCGCCCGAAACTTTATGGGAATTACCACATGACGCCTGCAAATCAAGCCGAAATCACCGTTGGTTCCCGGAGATCGAACGGCCCGTCATACAAGGGGCGTGTCCAGCGACAGGGTCCGGCTGGGCATCGTGAAGACTGCGTGTCTCTCAAGTGCACGCCACCAATTCCAGCGCCATGTCCAACTCCTGGGCCCTTCGGTCCCAGTCGAAACGCCGGCAGGATGTTCTGGCGACTTCACCCGATTTATAACAACTGCCTCCACAAGCCAATTCGTTTGCAAGGTCCCGGAGCCTTTCCGCCAGCATACGAGCCGAGCCATCGTAGAAATAAGGAGAAATATCCGTGTCGTCTTTCAGTTCAAGTAACTCGGGATACGCCAACCGCCGGGGAAGAAGAGGAAAGCAGCCAGCACGAATCGCCTCAACAGTTCCAATGCCAAAGAATTCGTGCAAGGCGGTCGAAACGTAGACATCCGCGCCTCCTAGCACGCCCTCGAATCCCTCGCGTGTGGCCTGGTAGCCCCAATGATCAATGTGATCTTCGAATTGCTGGCAGGCTGTTTTAAAGATAGCTGGCGAGTTTCGAAACTGTTCTCCCACGACATGCAAACGGAAATCGATGTCGAAACCCTGCAAAGTCTCCACTGCCTCAAAGAATAATTCCGGATTTTTGTCGTGTTCCCAACGAGCGGCCCACACAATCCGCAGCGGGCCGGCCCGACGAAAAGTACGATCTGAAAAGGTTTCCACACCAGGATATTGCACCGTTGATTTAGCGCACGCTTCACGGGTCGACTCCAAAGGCTGGCGGTCCGGCACACGGGCCAGCCAGGCAGGAAGTGTGTCATAAAATTCCCGCAAATGATAATTTGAATTGAACCATACCTCAGTGGCGGCTAGTGCAGTCGTCAAGTTAGTAAACGTGAAGTGCGTGTCACGTTCCTCTTCGAACCGCACCGGATACGTAAGTTGGTTCTCGTGGAAATAAACCACGCAAGGAGGCAGGAACTGAGTTTGCTCAGCCAGTCCGCGGAAGGCGGCCAAGTCGAGCATATCGCTGGCAAACATCACGTCCCATCGATCACCCCCCCTGACCCGCTCATCAAATTGCCTCACAAATGTCAGGGCAGCATGCCGCATTCTCCATTTCCACTGGTGCGCCGGCAACGTGAAAAGTGTCCACTGGTGGCAACTTCTCCGGACCCAACCGTCCAGAAACGCCCGATGACTTCCACCGTAGTAAGGCTCCAGAGCCAGGACACGCATGATCAACCGAATTCAGAAAAAGACTGTGTTTCACCCCAGACACATCCCATTGTATCAATGCATCGTTGGCCGGGAATCTGGCACAGCAGCGGCCACCAGCCCGCAATCGACCGGTCCCGGATCGTTCGACTCGTCGGTGACTTTTTCAACGTCGCAAGTAAGCGGTAACCGAGGTGTCGGAAAACAAGTTTGGACATCTCCGTCATCAACAACAAAAAACCCCCGCCCGAGAAAGCTCTCGGACGGGGATCCGGGGAACGTGACGACACTTTAGTAGGAACGGTAGTAGACTTTATTAAATGAGCCGCGCGTTTTCAGAAACCGCGATTCACCTTCTTTCAAAACTTCCACGGAGAGCAGCCAAGTGGCTGTTCTCTCCGCGGTTTCCCTCACCTTTCCGTCGATGGTTCGATTTAGCGTTCTTGGAAATAATGTTCGAGCTTTTTCGAACGGGGGTGCGGCGCGCCATCTTGGTCGACGCCGCCTCGCTGAGTTGAGGTATCGGACCGAACAATAAAATCAGCCAGAAGGCATGTTTCGTCATTTGATTTTTCACCATGACATTTCCCTGTATCGGCTGAGCATTGAACAACCAATGCTTCAGCCGCTCTGTCTCAGTCATGTCCAGTCCGCCCTCCGCACCCGGCAAGAGTTTCTGGGGCTCCGGATTCAACTCCGCTGAAGGTTCATTGCTTTGAAGGCAAACTGAGGGACAAGAAAACCCAGGAAAGTGGCTTAAAAACGGCTCGTGCTACCTAAATGCTTGAAGCAACGTGATTTATACTCCATGCATTTTTCCGGAAATTCTGCCCAAAGCTGGCTGCTTCGCGGAAACCACAAACTATCGAACCCGGCTTTCATGGCCATCTGGGCGGGGATTCCCCCCCCTGCCTGTCCAACGAGTTGACTGACCGGGCCGTCACGGATCATAAATATCATTTCGCTACTACATTTCTTATGTCCGGAGTGGCCATGGCTGGCAAACAACAAGTTGTGATCGCGCACCGGGGCGCATCGGGATATCTGCCTGAACACACCTTAGCGGCAAAAGTCCTCGCCCATGAAATGGGTGCAGATTTCATCGAACAAGATGTGGTACTGACTCGTGACTGTGAGGCAATTGTCCTGCACGACATCTATCTGGACACCGTGACCAACGTGGTCGATGTGTTTCCCGGTCGCTCCCGATCAGACGGCCGCTACTATGCGATCGATTTTTCGCTTGCCGAAATCCGGCAGCTACGAGTCAACGAACGCGTTGATTTAGAAACTGGCCAGGCTGTCTATCCCCAACGATTCCCCGTTGGGCATTCCGTATTTTACATTCCGACCCTGGCAGAAGAAATTGAATTGATACAGGGGTTGAATAAGAGCAGGAACCGTAACGTCGGCATCTATCCCGAGATCAAGTCACCCGCTTGGCACCGTGGCGAAGGTAAAGATATCAGCCAGATAGTCCTGGACATCTTGGACCGACACGGTTACCGGGGCAGCGACGACAACATTTTTTTGCAGTGTTTTGACGCGGACGAAAGCAGGCGATTACGTGGAGAATTCAAGACCCGGCTGAAACTCGTCCAACTCATTGGTGACAATCAATGGAACGAGGCTCCGACAGATTTTGATCAACTCCGGACCGCACAAGGATTGGCAGGGGTTGCCGAGTATGCTCAAGCCATCGGTCCCGGGCTGAATCATCTCTTCGACGGGATGGACGCCACCGGCAAACCAATCGCTTCGACGCTCGTCAAATCAGCACACGAACTGGGGCTGAAGGTACACCCCTATACCATGCGTGTGGAAGAAGTACCCACCTTCGTAGGCAGCTTTGACCACCTCCTGCGTTACTTATTCGACGAGGCCCAAGTCGACGGCATTTTCACAGATTTCCCCGATCGAGCCGTGAGCCTTCTGGGTGAACGACGCTAGTTCGGACCAAGGCAGGCAAGGCTCCGCCCTGCAGGGACTACGAATGGACAGGTTTCGTCGAATGGACAGGTTTCGTCGAATGGACAGGTTTCGTCCACATGAGAGGCTGGTGCTCTACAGGGACGCCAAACCCAACTCCTTCAATTTGTCCGGAGTAGGAACTCCCTCTTCATCCCATCCACGTTCTTGATAATAGACGGGCAGCATCGCATCCAAGTTGACGGTGACGCCTTTTGCCGGTCCGTCCTTGTGTCCCTCATTCAGAAGGCGTTTGGGCAGGCTATCGTCCGCTTTCGTCAACCCGGCATTGAGATTCCACATGCGTTCCAGATTCCAGGTACGTTCACCAATCTTGACAAAGTCCTCCACCGTGTAATCGAGTCCCGTTGCTGCAGCTATGACGGGGATAAATTGTTCCAAACCGCCGCCCGCAAAACCGGTGAACAAGCACAGGCCAGTAGCGTCGTGCGACGTTGAGCGATGTTGCTCATGGACAACCCACTCGCTCTTGCCTTCCGGAGCATGTGGGTCGTTTCCTTCGGATGTTTCGAATCCCGGAGTCCACGCGCGGAGGTGACAGCCTCCCCGATTACAAGTCGCGTAGGCGATGCCCATGCCCTGGAAACCACGCGGATCGTAGGCAGGAAACTCCTGGCCTTTACTACCCATGAAAACCTGTGGATTTTTTAGTTTCTCACCCATCAGTTTGGATCCTTCGGCCAACTCATCACCAAAGCCCTCCCGGTAGGCAGTCGCTTCGGTCATCCGCACCAAGGCCTCGCCAGAACCAAAGTTCAAAGGCATTTCCACGTTGTCGTCGGTGACCACACCGTTTTCGTAGAGTTCCATGCCTGCCGCCAGAGTAGCACCCATCGAAATGGGGTCCATGCCCAGGTCGTTACAGAGCCAGTTGGCTTTCAGAACTGCATCCAAGTCCCCAACCCCGCAGTCCGCTCCCAGGGCCCAGGCCGCTTCATACTCGGGCCCTTCGCCGGAAATTTTCCAATTGCGCGGATGCATGTTGACCATGAATTTATCGGCATGCTCTTCCAGACGGCAAACCCGCCCACAGGCGATTGTACAGGCGAAGCAGGCCTTGTTTGCCACCAAGCGTGTGTCTTTGATCGCGTTCCCGTTCAACTGTTCGTACTCATCAAATTGTCCCGCTTCAAAGTTTCTGGTCGGGAGGCCTCCGAAAGAATTGGTCAAGTCGATGGTCGCTGCGGTGCCTTGATCAGCGAACGCGGCGGTCGTGGGGTTCTCTTTCATCACGGCACGCATGTCCCAAACGGCTTTCATGAAAGCTTCGGGATCGGCAACTTCCACGCCCTTGGTCCCCCGGACCGCAATTGCTTTTAAGTTCTTGGAACCCATCACAGCACCGACGCCACTTCGGCCGGCGGCGCGATGCTTGTCGTTCATAATGCAGGCAAACCTGACAAGATTCTCACCGGCGGGTCCTATACAAGCCACGCGCAAACCTGGAATTCCCAATTGAGCCCTGAGGCCATCTTCTGTTTCGGGAACGGTCTTGCCCCACAAATCCCCCGCCTCCCGCACTTCCACTTGATCGTCATAGACATACAGATAACTCGGTTTGGGCGCCTTGCCTTCCAGGATCACCAGATCGTAACCGGCGAATTTCAGTTCGGGCCCCCAATGTCCACCGGAATTGGAGGTTGTAATGGCATTGGTCAGCGCTCCCTTGGTGACAACCATGTAGCGTGCACCACAAGGCGCAGGAGTTCCCGTCAGCGGACCGGTCGCAAAAATCAAAACGTTTTCAGGTGAAAGCGGGTCAACCCGCGGATCAAGTTCCTCATAAAGATAACGATCCGCAAGACCGCGACCACCAACATATTCATGCAACCACTCGGTGGGAATTTCCTCGGTCTTTGTTTCTCCAGAAGTGAGATTGACTCGCAGCAGTTTTCCAGTCCAACTAGTCATGGTTTTTCCTGTTAGCTAGAAGTAAAAAGAAGCTCTGTTCATCAATGGGCACTGCGCTGACTGAACAGGAGTATAACCGATCGGTAATTCAAGGTCGACCTGATCATGCGATAAGTTTTTCGTCCGCTTGAAACGGCTGAAGATGATTCGATTGTTGACTGTCAACTGACCCGCTGGGGGTTTTGTGGCGGCGCTCTCGGAAGTGGTCGCGCTCCTGTTCCGGCGAGCCTGGGATCCTTGAAAACAAGAAGTTTATTGACGATTTAGTGAATTTGGAATAGTATGGATCTGAAAGGGGAAGTTACTGATTTCGACGATTTCTAAAGCTTCAGGGGTTGATCCCTGCTTCATCAAACGCCGGTATTACTGAAGCCATATCGTGGTGAGTCGGTACAGGAACGAGCATGAGTGCCCAACCTTTCTTGTTCCCCTCTGATCTTGCGATTCGTCTGCTGACAGGCGTCTTGACACTGCTTCTCCTGATCGCCCGGCCCGGTCCCCCGGTTATCCAAGCTGGACCACTGGACGAAGTGGGTTATACCGACCTGCTGAACCTGTTGGGCGCGTCGACTCCCACCGGTGCTGGAGTCCCCGTGAGCCAGATTGAAGTCGGTTCACCAAACAGCGCGGATTCCGAGTTTAACTCAAAAGTCATTACCCGTATCCCGGGTGGTACCAGCACTGCGAGCCATGCAACCCAGGTGGGCTGGAACTTTTATGGCAACACGTTGAGTATGGCCCCTGGCATCGACGTCATCCAATCGTGGAACGCAAATCACTGGATGACTTCAGGGTTCCTGAGAATTTCAACGTTTGGCGAACCGGTCACAGAAACACAAGCCATTGAGAACCATAGCTGGGTTATTGAAGACGGAAGTGATTCTGCAGCAATCGAAATACTGCAACGGCTCGACTACGTGGTCAACCGGGACAATGTCCTGGTGGTGGCAGCCCAGAACAACGGGGAAACCAGTCCGATTCCGGAAACTCTTTCGCAACTTTATAACGGACTAACCGTCGGAGTGACCTCGGGCACTCACAGTCACGGGCAAACCTACCTCGATGGATCCGGGCGAAGCAAACCTGAAATCGTCGCCCCTCAGCTTTTCACAAGCTATGCGACTCCCATGGTTAGTGCCGCAGGGGCCTTATTGATCGAACATGCAACAAACACGGCGGGGATTTCAAGTGCTACCAACACCGAAGTGATCAAGGCAATCTTGATGGCAGGTGCAACAAAAGAAGAGTTTTCCAGTTGGAGCCGCAGTACCTCTCAACCCTTCGATACGCAGTTTGGTTCCGGTGAACTCAACGTTTTCCGGAGCTATCACATTCTGGACGCTGGACAACAGTCGGCCAGCAACTCCAGTCTGGTCGATCCGCAGGGCTGGGATTTCGCCACCACTTCCTCCAACAGCTTCTATTTCTTTGAAATCCCTGAGGATCAGGCGGCATCAGAATTTTCGGCAATACTCACGTGGAACCGAAACATTGAAAATGGCAGTCTGTTTCCTGGCGGGTTTACACCGGAATTCAACGGACTGGAAAACTTGGACCTGAAGTTGTACCACGCTGGCGGGTTGATTCCGGGTAGTATGATCGACAGCAGCGAAAGCAGTGTTGACAACGCGGAACACATCTACCTGAATGATTCACTTGACATGGGAAGCCTGCTCGAACCCGGCCAGTACGCACTGGAAGTTGTTGCACCCTCAACAGGTGTCGACTATGGCCTTGCCTGGCTGGCTGATTTCCAAGAGGTGCATCAGTGGGCGGCCTCCACGGCTTCTGCCGCATGGGAAACTAATCTCAACTGGTCGGTGGCGGGTGTTCCCGCAGAGGACTGGTTCGCAACGTTGGATAATACAACTTTTGTCGATGGACAAAAGGCAGTCATCAACACCGATTCAACAGTTTACAAGGTCCGTGTCTCGGGCAGCGTGGGGCGGATGACCCTCGACCTGCCAACTGGCACAACATTATCCTCCACCAGTGATGTGGAAATCCGGGCCGGTGGCGCCATCACCGGCGGGGGAGTCCTGGCAGGCAACCTTCAAAACGAATCGTTACATGCCGTCAGTGCTGTCGAAACGTTGACGGTGACCGACCAGGCACAAATCGCGGGAACCTGGATCGTTGTGGATGATAGTTATTCGCAGGTCCGCGGCACCACAACTGGTAGTTTTGACTTGCTGACGGCTGGCAACATCACCGGAAGTTTCTCAAACCTTGCCGGCGCCGGAATATCATCGCATCTCGGAAACGGATACTTTCTCGAGACATTGACGCCGTCGTTAACAGCCATGGCATTCGCCGTCGATATTCTGGCTGCCCTCGAAGGCGACGCGAATGGCGACAAAAAAGTCGAGATCAGCGACTACATGATTCTTGTCGATCACTTCGATCCGGGAACCCCCGACCCGAGCCATGTTTGGACTCAGGGAAACTTCAATGACGATCTTGTGATTGATCTTTCGGATTACAACTTACTGGCACAAAACTTCGATCCAACCGGTTATGCGGCTGCCTTCGGTGACACGGCACACGAAATCAGCTTCGTCCCGGAACCGGGCAGCGCAAGCTTCACCCTGATCGCGATCCTCTTCTTCAGCCTGGGCTCAACTGGCACACGATGTCGTCATTAAATGGGTCCTTGTGCACTTCCCAGCCAGAACGTAGTTTGTTTGGATCATGGCAAGCGACCCTCATGACAACGACGCGCCAGCGATCCACCTTTCCAAGAGCGTCTGGCTGTCCTACGGGGTCTTGTTACTCCTCAGCGTCCCCTGGTACTGGAATCTGTTTCCCCAATGGGCCATGCGGACGTTTTGCGGCATGCCTCTGTGGGTCTCCGGAGCGGTGATTGGCAGCACCCTCACCTCCTGTTACACGGCATGGCTACTCCTGTCGCGCCGTTGGCCAGACGAAGAAACAAATTGCCAGTCATTTCCTCCGCCAGTGGAAATCTTACCGCCGGGGAAAACCCGTGACGACTAACGTGCTGCCTTTTGGCCCGATTGAGTTGACGTTGATCGCCGGGTATCTGGCCAGTCTTATAGGGCTTGGCTGGCTCGGTTTGCGTGCCCGGCGTGAACAGTCCCTGCAGGATTTCTATCTGGCCGGACGAGGCATCGGTTTTGTCGTATTGTTATTGACCTTGTATGCCACCCAATACAGCGGCAATACCCTGTTTGCTTTTACTGGAAAGACCTACCGCATTGGTTATGCCTGGGTGGTTTGCTTACAATTCATGACGGCAATTGTCGTCTTCTATTTGCTCTTGGCACCGCGACTGCAGAGCCTCTCCAGACATTATAATTTCGTAACACCGGGCGATTACCTGCAGCATCGTTTTGGGTCCCGAGTCCTCAGCGTCATTTGCACGCTTGTCATGGTCATTGCACTGACCAATTTTCTGCTGGCTCAGTTGAAGGCGATGGGCGAAGCGATGAGAGGTTTCGTTCCTGCACATCCAGACGAAGCGTA
>PBTE01000082.1 GCA_002726515.1 Planctomycetaceae bacterium
CAGGTCCTGCAGTGTTCCCTCCAGCATGGCGATTGTCGGGAGTCGGTCCAGTAGCAGCGAGTCCATCAACTCATCAATCATGCCCGGATTACTTGTGAGAATGCCTGTCAGATAAGGGCTGGATGCGCATAGCCGGACGTAAAGTTCCAGCGAGGCAGGGTGGAAGCTGAACAGTTCCCAAAGAACCCCTTTTCCCCCTAAAGATTCGCTAACGCGGCTGAGGTCCGCCAGCGTTGCATCCGCATCGGGTGTTGCGTTGATCGCTTGCAACAGGTTAGGTGCAATAGAAGCCAGGAAATGACGGCAACGACGAGTGGAAAGAAAAGGGATTTTCTCCTGGGCGAGTGCCGTGAAGTTGCGAAAAGCTGTCTGTATGTCTCGAAAATTATAGTGACTCAGGACTTCTTCAATAAATTGTTGGCTAGGATCGGGATCCAAGATCAGATCGACTTCGGGTTCGGCCTCGGCATCATCTCGAAAAGCATCGTGCAGGAGGTGGTTGAGGATCTTCTGATTCAGCGCGGTCGTGCTCTCGTAATTTTCACGAAAAGTTTGCAAAGCGGAGAGAGCGTGAGTGTTGTCGTAGCCCGTACGGTGAGCTAATTTTGTCAACTCGGTTTCGTCTTCGGGTAAAGTATGCGTCTTCAAGTCGAACAGAATTTGCAGACGATGTTCGATTTTTCGCAGGAAGCGATAGTTGGCCTCCAGGCGAGAACGTTCCTGCATATTAAGGCAACCCACCTGTTCCAAGGCGGCAATGGCTTCCAATGTGTTACCCGTGCGCACTTCCGGCAGGTCACCACCGTGAAGGAGTTGCAGGAACTGAATGACAAATTCGATATCACGCAGACCACCATGGCCTGTTTTGACGTCACGAAGGTCGTTGGCGTCACGAACCGCGAGACGCTCAATCCTTCGTTTCAACGCTTTAATACCAGTAATGTCAGCTCGATTTAAATAGCGACGATAGACCCAGGGTTGCAGACGATTCAGGAACTCCTGGCCCAGATCATGATTACCCGCAATCGGGCGTCCTTTCATTAGCGCCTGCCGTTCCCAGGTTCGCCCGCGGGTGTCATAGTAGTCGGTTGCGCGGTCCACGCGAGTGACATTGGGTCCCTGATTGTTTTCCGGGCGCAGACGCAAATCGAGACCGTAAGCGATTCCTAATTCAGTGGGTTCCTGCAATAGACGGGAAAAACCTTGAGCCAGTTGTTCAAAGAAGTCAGCGTTGCTGGTAGCACGTTCACCGTCTGTCTTCCCGTCGACGTCATACAGAAACATCAGCTCAACATCGCTGGAATAATTTAGCTCGGTGCCGCCCAATTTTCCGAAACCGAGTACGACAAATGTTGCCGGTTCTTTGTCGGAGCCCCATGGAATACCCCGCTGCTTTACTAAGCTGCGCCAAGCCACACGGAGGGCCGCTTCGCAAATGGCATCCGCCAGATACGAAATCTGTCTGGTCACGATCTCCAGGCTATGTTCACGGACGATGTCACCGAACGCGATCCGCAGCGTTTCACGCCTTTTGAAGCGTCGTATGCCCAGCATCACGGCATCGAGGTCGTCCAAAGTCTCGATCTCACTGCAAATTTCATCAATCAGTACTGCAGAAGCAACCGGATGCCCTTCAGTGATGCGTAGCAGGTCGTAACTTTCCGGATCTTGGATCAGTACATCGCTTAAATGCTGGCTTGTTGAAATTATTTGAATCAGAATGGGAAGCGCCTCGTTATCCCGTTCGAACAGTGAGGCCAAACTGAGTGGATTACGGGATGCAAGGAAGAAACGTTCCAGATTGTTCAGGGCCATATCTGGATCACTGCAGCGAGGTAAACATTGGAGCAACTGTTCGCAGAGGTTGCCCAAAAGCGTCAGCGTAATCCCACCGTTTGCTAATTTCAGAAAATTGCTGTGCGCACGTGCAAGGTTGTTAACGCCGAAGCGGCGCAACCACTCCTCGGCAGAACGAGGGTCGTCAAGATAATGAACCAGTTGATCAGTTTGCATGAGCGTTCAGCTACATGATACAACAGGAATGCGCTAGCCGGACCGGGGGGAAATCGATTTTATTGCAGGCCGCGTAGCGCGGACCATCCAGTTTTTTAGGACACACCAGTTTACATTACTTGTAAAAATAATCTGTGGTCGGCGGTTGATGGGAACTCGGTTCCGTTTACACTCTCCACCACGCTTCGAGGAGGATTTCGGCAACTCGATTTGCGGACATCGGCGGACGTCGAAATCCGGTCTACGAGTCAGACCAGTTGTCTCCCCACGAGCACCACCCCAGGCCGTGCTCCCGGATCTTCGTGGTTGATTGTTACGACAACGATTCTTTGGACAGTCCGGTTATTTTTGAGCAGACGCTTTGAGAGGTTCCAAGTCATAAGCATGTGGTCCAATATGACTGGTGACCACCAGTCCAAACAGTGTAAAGGACGTTGTGTCGTAGCAGGTCACGGGCAGGATCTGGCCGATCTGCCGTTCGTTTCCCTCGAAGACGACGATGCGATCACAAGGTGTGCGGCCGGTTAGCTGTAAGATTGCCTTGGCGCTGGCGCCTTGTTTTACGGCGGTTTTGCTGGGACCTTCGACCAACACCTCCAGGGTTCTTCCCAAGAATCGCAAATTGTCTTGTGCGCTGATCGTATTCTGAACGGCCAGCAATTCGTTGTTACGGCGCTTTTTGACTGCTTCCGGTACATCATCTGTCAACTGTTCCGCACCTTTTGTGCCGGGGCGGACGCTGTATTTAAAGATGAAACTATTCTTGAAACGGCAGGTCTTGACCAGGTTGACCGTCTGTTGAAATTCATCTTCGGTTTCTCCGCAGAAACCTACAATGAAATCACTAGTCACGGCAGCGTCGGGCACGGTGTCATCAATGCGCTGCATCATTTCCAGATATTCTTCCACCGTGTAGCCGCGCTTCATACGGGTGAGGATCCGGTTCGAGCCGCTTTGGGCCGGGATGTGCAAGTAAGGAGAAACTTTGGACAGATCCCGCACTGCGCACAACAGGTCGTCTGTCATGTCTTTCGGATGATTGGTTACGAATTTGATGCGTTCCAGTCCATTGATGTCATGCAACATCGACAACAAATCAGAAAAACGTGTGGTCATTCCGTTGTGGCGATAACGATAACTGTTCACCGTTTGGCCGAGCAGCGTAATTTCCT
Organism: Planctomycetaceae bacterium; assembly: GCA_002726515.1. Classification (GTDB taxonomy): domain Bacteria; phylum Planctomycetota; class Planctomycetia; order Pirellulales; family Pirellulaceae. The sequence continues at coordinate 3,186 of PBTE01000082.1, forward strand.
TGCTACCTTGGTCGACAAGAACACGCGATTCACTCACGATATCTTCAGGTGCCCGGCCCTGTTCGGGACCTCGTACCATAGGCACAATGCAATAAGTGCAGAATTTGTCGCAGCCAATTTGAATTCGCACATACGCCTGAAACGGCGTTGGACGCATGGTCGGATCTCGCAGCGGATCGAAGCTTTCGTGACTGCGGCTGATCTGGTCCCGGCTACCATCTTTGCGGCTCAAACTGACTTCCATGCATGGTCCGGAACCTTGCGCGATTTTTTCGATAAGATCGGGAACCTGGTGCAACTGACCAGGTCCTACGACGAGGTCGACGTAAGGAGCCCGTTCAAAAATCAGTTTCTGATCTTTCTGAGCCATGCAACCGAGTACACCGATGATTTTCTGGGGATGGTGTTGTTTGGCATGCTTAAGGCGCCCCAAGGCACTGTAAATTTTGTCCTCGGCATGCTGTCGCACGGAGCACGTGTTGAAGAGAACCGTATCCGCGTGTTTGGGCGACTCGACCAACTCGTAACCTCTCTGACGCAAGCTTGCCACGACAAGCTCGCTGTCGAGCACGTTCATTTGGCAGCCAACGGTTTCTATGTAGAGGCGTTTGTTCATGAATGGGTGGAAAGACTGGCACGACCCCGGTTGAGGAGAAGCCAGGCCGCGGAAGAAAGAGCGCTGGCAATCAGGATGCCGCCCAATGCGATCCGATCGTCACCGGGATGGTTTCAGACCCCCGGGTCTGACTGACCAACGTCCGACGGTTGCCGGTTCTGCTTTTCCGTCTTCAAACGACATAGCAATAGTTCTCGATCGTTTTGTTGTTGTTGTTCTGCTCGAAATTCCTCCTGCCGTTTACACAATTCGGCTGCCTTTTGGCGTTTTTGTTCGGCATTCCATTCTGCGTGCAGCCGATCCAGCACTTTTTCACGATGCTGTTGCACAAGACGGCACAGGGTGGTGACGGCGATGTACCCGGCTGTTAGAAACAAAATCCAGTCTAGCGTACCCGGTGAACCATTAGCAGCCTCCTTGCTTGAACGATTCGCCACTCAGGCACCCATCATCGTAGCACGTCGGACAGGAGTGTCGCGAGGGGGATTGCGGCTCCATTTCGTGGGGTTATCAATCGGTTCCAGGAAGAATCCTGTCGGCCGGCCGAATTAGCTGGCCGTCTTGTTTGGTTTTTTCGGGATTGCCTGAGATGGCAGAATCAACCGAACGGCCGGGACGAATTCTTTCTTGCTGATTGCGGCGAACAACGTCCCGTCGTGAACTGAACAGTCGAGGTCTTCGGTTCATGGAGGGGAGCAGCCGGCATCCCAGATTCCACGCGAAGGATTCACTCGGCTGTTCTGAAGGACACGTCGGAGTTAAGGGAATAACCGCGCAGGAACTCAGCAATTGTCAGCACGCGTTTTCCCGTGGGTTGGACGTGGTCGAGTGATAGGCTGCCCAGGCCGGTGGCGACGAGCAGTCGATCTTTGTGCAAATCAACAAGGGTTCCAGGTTTCGAATTCTGAGGCGAGTTGTTTGCGACAGAGACCTGATCGAGAATGAGACGAATCGGTTTACAGTTTGGTCGAAACAGATCGGTGTAACTTCGGGGCCAAGGCTTGAAAGCGCGAACTTGATTATTAATTTCTTGGGCTGTCCGGGACCAGTGAACTTGTCCATCTGCTTTCTTTAGCCTGGGCGCCTGTGTGACGAGTGCAGCGTCCTGGGAAATGCCGGAGCTGTCACCATGACCCGATGCGAGCATTTCCAGGCCTTGTATGACGGCTTCCGCTCCTACTTCAGCCAGCCGTTCTTCCAATTCGACTGCCGTTTCCTCGGTGCCGATAGCAACCCTGCTTTGAATCAGGCACGGACCACCGTCGAGTTGGCGTGTCATGTGAATGACGGTCACGCCAGTTTCCGATTCACCGTGGTAAATCGCCCAATTGATCGGAGCAGCGCCTCGGTACTTGGGTAACAGAGAAGCATGCAAGTTGATTCCACCATAGCGTGCCAGTTGCAATGTGGTCGAAGCCAGGATTTGGCCATAATCACAGACAACCAGTACGTCGGGCTCGAGTTGATTCAACTTGTGGTGGGCCTCAGGCGAATCGATGCTCTCAGGTGCCAGCACTGGAATCCGAGCTGCCTCGGCGAAGTCGCGCATGGGATTGACGGGCGGCCGTCGTCGACCAGTTGCTAGTCGAGCGGGCCGCGTGAAGAGCGCTGGCACCACGTGTTTTGAATTGACCAGAGCTTTGAAGCTGGGGACGGCGAAGCCACCGGTCCCCATCACGACGATCTTCATCAGTCCTCGATTCAGCAGTACTGGTGTTCCAGGTCCAGGAGACGTTGCAAGATGTCATTGTCTGGCGGGATTTCGTGACGTTGACGACGACCGGCAAAAGAGAGTTCAAACTCCTCAATTGAATCCTTGGCCACCATAGCCTCTGTTTCACTCAGCCGGTCAATGAACATGATTCCATCCAGGTGATCGGTTTCGTGTTGCACCACCCGGGCTGCGAAACCACTTAACTTTGCTTGGATCTCTTCCCCACCGAGCGTGTAGGCAGTCACCTGAATTGTTTCCGGACGCTTGACGGGTCCATAGAGCTCGGGCAAGCTCAAGCACCCTTCCTCCTTTTCTTCCAGACCTTTGGGCCGGCTGATCACGGGATTGAGAAAAACCAGTTCTTCACTTTCCTCCGGATCGCTTTGCAAGTTAGCCACGAACAGGCGAAATGGCAAATCGACTTGATTGGCCGCCAATCCCACACCACCAGCCTCATACATCAGCTCAAACATTTGGCTGACCATTTTGCGAAGATTGGCGTCGACTCGTTTTATTGGTTGAGATTTGTGACGCAGCGTGGGATGTGGGTAGGTGACAATCTGCAACGGACCGGTTCCTGGTAGGATCTAATGGTGGAAAGTAATTATACGTTGACAGTCAGTTTTATGCAGGCTGTGCGGCGGGGTTGGATTTTGGAAGCGGAGACCGTGGGACGCGGGTCTGGAAAAGGATGGAAGTTCATGGCATGCATTGGGCGTTTTACCGGCGGAGCGGGTTCAAAGGGAGGTATGAACTTCAGCTGATGGTTTTCATTCCACCTTTTTTATACGGTTTGCAGCCTTGCGCTCGAAGGCCTATAGTCCCAGCAGCGACTCTCTTGCCACTGGCGACTCGCGTTGACGATTTTTCTACCGAGTCCTAGAATTCACCGGCCCTTCATCGTAATCCCTTTGATCACAGTAATTTCTGAAAACCCAGTGGCCGACAACTCCCCCCAGGTATCTGACGATCAAACGCCCCGCTTGGGGACATGGATCCGGGGTGTTTCCGAGTCGATACCGACAGACACTTATGAGGCCGAATTTCGTCAACGGTTTATTCCCGCTTGGGTTCTTTCGGCTGGGCTGCACATGCTCCTGCTGCTTTTGCTTTCTTTCAGCATGCGTTGGATTCCGCGGGGGGCTGCCGTCGAGCCGAATCGGGCGGTGGGTATCGTGCTGGCGGCCCGAACTGCAGATCATGTGGAGTATTACGAGGGCGAATCGGATCGACAAACCGAAGCGGAGGAAATTTTAGAGCAAGACTCCACAGACTGGTTGCTTCCGAGTGCCGAGCAGCTTGTGACGACATTCGAGCATGAACTGCCCTCGACCACCCATCTGCAGGTTCCGGCAGCCCAAGACGGAAGTGGCTTGCCCGATCCGGGTTCTATGATCACAGGTCGCCCCCCGCCCAAACGCTTTGGGAGTTCGATTCAGACTAGTGTTTTCGGTGTCGCGGGGACTGGAACAAATTTTGTTTATTTGTTTGATCGTTCGGCAAGTATGGGAAACCACCAAGGTCGTCCTTTGCATGCCGCCAAGACAGAATTACTGGTAAGTTTGGACGAGTTAGAAAAGATTCATCAGTTTCAGATCATTTTTTACAACGAAAGTCCCTCGATATTCAATCCGGCCGGCGAATCGCCTCGCATGTGGTGGGCTGACAACCGAGGGAAGAATATAGCTCAGCGTTTCGTTCGCGGCATCAGTGCTGTGGGTGGTACGAAACATATGTCGGCACTGGAGATGGCCCTTCGACTTAAGCCGGATGTTATTTTCTTTCTGACGGATGCGAACCAACCAGGGCTTACCGCTTCCCAACTCGCGCGGCTTCGTCGGCTGAACGGAGGCGCCACCTCCATCCATGCCATCGAATTCGGTTTGGGGCCAGATTCGGGAGGTAATAATTTCTTGAGACAATTGGCACAACAACACTCCGGCCAATATGCGTACGTGGATGTTTCTCGACTCGAAAGAAGGGTTCGCTGATGGCTGGCTGTTTGAATTCGATGAAAGAAAACTGCCGGAGTATTCCAAGGGTACTGCTGGGGGCCTGTCTTGCCGTGGCGTGCGTTTTTCTCACGCCGGACTTCGTCGCTGGTGAAGATGCTGTGATCGTGGCCACAGGAAAAGGACGGATCACTAAAAAAGGCGAAATTCTCGATTTTACAGGCAAGCAGTTGGTGATTCGAACGCCTGACGGAAACCAGCTCCCGATTCCTGCCAAACGGGTGATTGACATCAAAACGACGTTGGCGCCCCAGCATTTGGCGGCCGATCGATTGTTTGAAGAACATCGTTTTCAGGAAGCGTTGGACGCCTACCGGCTGGCTCAACAGAATGATTCCCGTATCTGGATGCGACGCCAGATTTTAAGTCGGCAAGTGTCGTGTTTGCAGGCATTAGGCCAACATGCTCGTGCCTGCGAAACATTCTTGCTCGTTGTGCAAAGTGACCCCTCGACGCAGTTCTACGATGCTATTCCATTGGCCTGGCAGACAGTGGAGCCGAGTTCCACGCTGAGGCAGCGTGCCGGTGGCTGGCTACAAGACCGAGAGTTCCCCGCCGCAAGGTTGTTGGCCGCCAGTTGGGTGTTGCCAACGGAGTATCGCAATCAAGCGATTTTCGTGCTGAAAGAATTGAGGTCCAACGAGGATCAGCGAGTTGCCCACCTCGCGACCGCCCAGTTGTGGCGGACCCAAGTCGCCACGGCATCGTTGACGGAAGTCCATCGTTGGAATGACGAGGTGGGCAGAATCTCCTCCGGGCTAGGTCAAGGATTTTATTTTCCAGTTGGCAAGGCGTATTTCCAACACCAGCGGTACGAAGAAGCAGCGCTCGCGCTGATGCGGATCCCGATCCTGGGCCATCAGGACCGTCAGCTAACAAGCGAATCGCTCCTGTTAGCGGCTGCCGCGCTGGAGAAAGTGGAGCGACCGGATTGCGCCCATAGGCTGTATAGAGAGATTCTCACGGCTTATGGCGATACGGCTTCGGCAAACCTGGCCAGAGTGCGTCTGAATGAACAGCAAACGCAAGATGGGGGATCGTGAAGCGAATGCAATTCCACATTTTTTCTCTTGAGGTTCGAGGAGTGATTGTCAATCTTTCCACGAGATGGGAATCGGGGAATACTGGAACGACGAAAGAATGGGAGATATCAGTTTCATGACCGTATTCTTTATCAAGCGCAGTCCAAAACTTGTTTTTGCAATCTGCCAGTTGGAGCATCTTGGTTTTCTCCCGCGTTTTATGCGTTCCACGAATGGTCAGGTAAATAGCAGGTGTGATTGGCAAAAACACGGTAGAAGAAAGCAGCCGCAGAAATCGCTCCGGAGCTTGTGG
>PBTE01000083.1 GCA_002726515.1 Planctomycetaceae bacterium
AGTTGCTCGAACTAGCCTGGTACAAAGGAATCTGAATTAGGCAGATCGTGTTGTCCATCCGTGCAACAAACCCTATGTTATCAATCCGTTATCAATCCTTGGCACAGCCCTTCCTACACAATTCGAGTCTATCACTCTCCAACTTTCAGCGTCAATAGAATCTCGAACTGGATTTCGGGTCCTTGGACCTAAAATCCCGGGCGTGAGATCCTGAGCGATTGATAGATGCGGTCGTCTTTCAGATCATCGACAACCAGTTCCGCGCTCGAGAAGTCCTGCTTAAAGCTGTGCTGAGCCGGAACCGCCACGGTAAAAGCCCCCGCTTGAATGGCGGCTTGGCAGCCGTTGTAACTATCTTCGAGCACCAGGACTCGCTCGGCAGGGACGTCCAACCGGCGTATGGCTTCAAGATAAATTTCCGGATCCGGTTTACCTTGGGAAATATCCTCGGCGGTAAGCATGAAATCAAACCTGGATTCCAAATCAAACCTCGACAAAAGGTCGTGCACGGTGGTGCGTCGACTGCTCGTTGCAATTGCCTTGGGAATTGAAGCTGTCTCGAGATGGTCAAGTAATTCCAACAAACCAGACATCGGTTGCAACCGGGATTCCACCAACTCTTGAAAAATGAGTTCGGTTTCCGTTTCCAACTGTTCGACAGTATCCACCAACTCACAACATTGAATCATGATCGTGAGCGCTTCCTGATTCGTACGCCCCATCATTGCTTCAACGAGTTCCTCGGTCTGTTCCTGTCCTCGCCGCCGCAGAATTTCACGTCCGACTTCGGTGTATAACTCTTCGGTATTGAACATCAGTCCATCGAAGTCGAATACGACAGCTGTGCAAAATGAGTTTGGCATAAGATGATTGACATCCCGTTCGAGGAAAACTAGCAATCGATTTCTTGAGCACAAACTGGGATCGTCCACACCAAAGGCGGGAATGGGTCCCAGAATCCATGATGTTGTGTTGTGTTTGATTGGTTAACAGACGCCAGCCCCGGGAAGGTGCACCAGACGTCAATCGAACGACACGTGTTAAACAAGAATACTGGACAGTTGTAAACCTCCGGAGTACTTCCCGGAAATAGTAAAGCGTTAATCCGTGGATCGGGACCGGATCGCACCGGAAATTCTACGAATGTTGCCGGCCGGTTGAATTGTGTGGTAAATCGCTTCAACAACTCTAGGGTTTTTCTTTACGGCAGTAATGAATTCATACCCTCAGAAACAATTTATTGGAATGGAGGTAGAGACAGGCAAGCCAGAACACAGAAAAAACGGCGCACGCCTCGATAGTGGGGCTATAACTCCCACTAAATTCACCGAAGTAAACTTGAATCCTGTGTGCCGTCCAGCGGAATAACAGGAAATACATCAAATAGATGGCCAACGAATTTTTCCCCACCACGACAAACGGCCAGGTCCAAAACTTAATTCCCCGGATGTCGATGACCCAATAGAGTGCCGCTAACATCCACAGTACCCAGGCACCACTAAATAGCGTCCAAGAAGGAGTCCAGATTCGTTTGATAATGGGGCAGACAGTAAATCCCGCAATCATTGCGATCGTCATACAGATCGCTCCACCCGCCATCAAGTATGCAACCTTTTGTTTTTCAGTCGACGAGCTTCGCAATAACTGGCCGGCAATCAATCCCATCACGATGGTGACGAGCGATGGAATAAAGTTCAACGTGGCAAAGCCTTCCGGATTCAACAAAAACGGAGTTTTGCGAGGAATCTTATTCAGGAACCAGCGATCCATTGATTCCGGAACATTGGTGTGCCTCGTAAATTGACGTGCCACGTTCATGGAAACGGACATCAATTCATCCTTGCTCTGCGTGATACGTGCATCCACATTTTCTGGCGAATACCATTGCGGATGAAGTAACTCAGACGTGTCAACATTCTGCGAAATGATTTGTTCAGCGGTTGTCTCATGGATCGGCACACTCACCATGAACAACCAATACCCGGCCAGGATGCAAACTGCGGTTCCAATTTGATAACGTGGCCTGACCCCAATCAGCAGGCAGGCTACAAAATACCCCAAACCGATTTGCGCCAGCACATTACCAAGTACGCTATAGTACTCCAGACCCTGGTTGCCACATTGAATGATGATCCCTAAAAGCACCAGGACCAGAGCACGCCATGCCGCGTGCAAAAAAACCCGTACCGTCGAATCACCACGATTTATTCGACTGGCAAACGAGTAGGGAATTGCCACGCCCACCATCAACATGAATGCAGGTTGAATCAAATCCCAGTACGAGCAGCCGATCACATAGTATTGGCTGTTCCAGAAAGTATGGTCCGTATGAAATGCCAGCCACTGCCAACTTCTGGCTGCCCAGGATTCGGGTTCGACATCAAGATACCCTAGTTTTTTTGCAGTATCAGAAAATGCAAATCCGTTCACAGCCAAAGTACACATGATGATTCCACGAAACGTGTCCAACGAAACGAGGCGTGACATTTTCGCTTTCGGTAGTTTGTCTTGCCGACTCACGTCTGGTGGTTGGCCTTGATTCTTGTCTGTGCTTGACACTTTTAATCTCTCATCTCTGAAAATCGCAGTTTTCCTGACCGCACACCCCATCAACTATACCATTTAAAGTTATCTCGCCTTTGTGGATTGCGACTGCATCATGTGGACACTTGATCCACACAATCATCGCAATCACGGGTGCCAACCTTTCGTCTCGAACAACTTGACTGGGAAAAGCGGATTTCCGGTCCGAAGGTAATTGCTCTCTGCCGAAGCGCGGGATCTAAGAGTTCGACCACTTGTCCAAACACCAGGCACTTTGCATCATGTAACGTGTGATATATCTTGTGCTGCAGACAATCTTGGGATCCAGTTTCATTCTAGGCGTGCGATGGTCCCAGCAGCGCAATAACAATGTTCTTACCGTCGGAATTGTAAATTATGTGGCGGGAGCGATTGCCAGTGTCTTCTGGTTCTTCATCTCAGCAAAAGGATGGATCACGCCCGCTGTTCTGTTGACTGGTGGAATGAACGGAGTCTGCTATTTCTGCTCGTTCTTGTTGCTCATCGCGGTTGTGTCTGTTAAAGGTGCCGCCAACACGACCATCATCACTCGCTTGTCGATTCTACTTCCAATACTCTATGGCATTCTGGTGTGGAATGAACGACCCGGTGCGTGTCAATCCATCGGTATCCTCCTGGCGATGGCTTCTTTGGGTCTGGTTGGAAATCGGGGGGCCAATATCACTCGCCCGGATTATCCCTGGCACTTTGCCGGCTTTCCAGTCCTGTTCTTTCTGCTGGCCGGTACCGGGAGAATCAGCCAGGACATGTTCAAGTATTTATGTGATCCGGAACAGCGCCAGGCTCACTTGGCAATTGCATTCACTATCGCCGCGGTGCCATCCACGGTACTTCTTGTCGTACGACGCCAGTGGCCCACAGTGCCCGAATGGATCATGGGCACTATCTTGGGACTGATTAACGTCATGCAGGTTTACTGCCTGCTGAAAGCACTCCAGATCTATCCCGATTATGTTGTGTTCCCCGTAACCAGTGCGGCCGCACTGGTATTTACGACACTCATGGCAGTCTGGCTGCTGAAGGAAAGGCTACGTTTGACCAGTTACGCAGGCATCGGATTCGCTGTTTGCGCACTCGGGATGCTCTTTTCATGACCGGGGAACGACGGCCTGGCATCGTTCCACCGAACAGTGCAACGGGCATGTCGTCATCGGTCATGTTCAGCAAGGGCTTCCAAGTCTCACGCCGTTTGTTCTGTGAATAGAAACACTAAGGTCTGTCGTCCGGACCATGGCCGACGGTCGATGTTTTTCTTCAGGCGGTCCCCCTTGTCAAACGCCTCGTTGATTTTCCCACACTATTTTGAATGTCTCGCACCGAGGTATGCGCCACTGGCCTTGATCAGGACAAACCATGAACTAGGGTACTGCTTCAGACTGACTTTTTCCTGGGTGGCTGGTTACTCTCACCCGTCGCTGGAACGCGTTTCGGCCCGTACTAACTGTGAACTTCGAGTGCCAAAACGAGGCAGTGCGGGCCAAGCCTGAAAGCCGGTCTGTTCTTGTTCGGTGATATGACGTTCGGTTTCGGGAAGGTACGTCGCCAGTTGAGGTTCATCATATTTTTCACTACGGCCCCAGAGTTGAGCCAATTCATCCTGGTAGAGAAGTATCCATCGGTCGGCATGCTGCTGCATCGTGTGTACTGACGGCTCTTGGTTTCGTGAAATGAGGACGAGGTCTGGATGTTGGTACTCCAAGACCAAAGCCGGATCAAAGGGATGTGAGTCATTCCCGCGCCACCGTCTTTCCGGTCCGCCATCTCCCATGATAAAGTCAAAGTGCATATCGACAATCCGCTGCGGATAGCAGGTACGAAATCTTCCGTCGAAACCAACTCGCATACGAGGCTCGCCAGACTCGTCCTGGCCGAAAGCAGCAATTGCGTACTGGGCCCAGTTGTAAGTCACAACGAGATTGCCCCGTAAGTCTTGATCGGCCATGTACTGAAATGCCGAAACGGGAAATTCATTTCGCTTGACTTGCAACACACCCAAACGATCAACCAGGCGAAACGAGATGATGGAAAACACAAACAATAAACCAGTTGCAACGGCCACCTTGAATACAGGGGACATGTCGGTTCCTAACTCACGCTGCGAAACGCTTTTGAACAACCGCCGAAATAGAGAGTCAATGTGTGGGGTCATCCAGAATCCGAAGGCAATCGCAAAGAACGGAACGTGGCGTTGGTGAGTGTAAGCTTGCCAGAAAGTGACCGCCATCACAAGCAAATAGCTGAAGTCCAACGGCAGGCGACTACCAACCAGAGCGATCACCCACAAGGCAGTCATCAACAGGAGCGGGATAGCCAAAGCATTGAACAGATCTGGTGCGTGCCATTCCACAATTTCAGGGCGCGGATTTCCAAGTGACTCGATCAGCCATTGGTGCAGTCCCACACCATAAGGATTTATGAGGGTCACCAGTGCCGAGACTATGACAATCCCAAGGATTTTTGCCACCACCCTCCATGACTGGCGCCCCCAGGTGATCAGCAACTCCAGACACCGACACCCTAGTAGACTCGCGAAAATACAGAATCCTGCCACGAATGCGCCGTGCGTGTTGACCCACACGAGCATGATCAGCGGAGAAAACCACAGGTAGTCGATTCTCTTGAGGTCATCCGGATGGGTGACATCTTCGGTCGCACGGGCCCAGCGGTGAAAGTACGCCAGCCGCCATTGGCCCTGCCAGCCAGTGAAGCACCAGGTGACGAGCGCCAACAATACCGCAAACAAAGAGTAGGAGAAAACTTGAGGCCGTACACTCCAGTGGTAAGTGACATTGACCGACACCAACAGTGCAACTGCGCTGATAGATAACAACCGGGCATGCTGTCGGTGACCGTTGTGAATGATCATGCCGATGACACCTAACCCCAACAAACACTTCATGATCAGTAATCCGCGACTCCCCACGAATGTGGCAACAAGTGCCAAGGTCACCTCGCTAAGGTTCTCGTGGTTCACCCAGGGATGACCGGTAGCCGTGTAGGAATAGGTCGTCGTCATCGGCAGTCCATCCGTTATCACGTCCAGCCCATAGCGGACATGCCCCCATAGGTCGGCGTCTGCCAGATTGGGAGTCAAAGCAACAGCACAAGCCAAAATCAGCGCCAAATTCATGCTCAAGTCGATCCACCTGTCAGGACCTCCACCAGGAATCTTCGCTTTTGGCATAACTCTATTTCCCGAAGGGCATTACAATTTCTGCTGTGGAACCAATCTCACATAGCGGAGACTCCTATTCAAAATATAGACTGCAAAAGAGGATCAGGGTGGTCCTTGCAAGTTGCATCGATTGCACTGAAAACACACCTCGTGCTGTCAAAAACCGCCTGAACCACGCAAGCCCGGAAGCGATCAGCAGGAGAAGGGCTAAAAATGGATTCTTGCATCGGTCCTCGGTTCAAAAATTCCTGCAAACGATGGCCAGTCGGCAACAGACAAAGAAATGGCGCCAGCGCCACGCCACGTATTTTCACGACCAGAACAACACCTACCCACCCAGAGAATCACAGTGCACGCTCCCCATCAGGACTACGTTGACATTGACGATGTTCGACTGCGGCTCGGCGAACCACACGAGGCGATTGGCCAATGGATTGGCCAAAATGACATCCTTCAGCAGTTGTTGGCTTGCTGGTTGGTGGTCGACGATCGAGACTTGCCGCTTACTCCCCGTCTGATCGGCGCGCCTGGTATCGGCAAGACGGCCTTGGCAATGGCTGGTGCCAGAACACGCCAACAACAACTCTACATCTATCAGTGCACGGCGGACACGCGTCCCGAGGATTTACTGATCACACCTGTTTTGGCAGAAAGTGGAAAAATCGCCTACCACGCGTCACCCTTGGTAACCGCCATGATCCGCGGTGGCGTCTGCATTTTGGATGAAGGCAACCGGATGAATGAAAAGTCTTGGGCCAGCTTGGCTCCACTTTTAGATCATCGACGTTATGTCGAATCGATTGTGGCAGGGATCACCATCTCGGCAGACCCCAGTTTTCGTTGTGCCGTGACGATGAACCAGGATGAGTCGACTTACGAGATACCCGATTACATCCTCAGTCGGTTACAGCCGACCTTACAACTGAGCTTTCCGAACCGAGAAGACGAAATGGCAATCCTCCAGTATCACTTGCCGTTTTCTGAACCCGAGATGCTGGCAATGACCGTAGAATTCCTGCAACAATCGCATGAATTGAAACTCGATTTTTCGCCACGAGACGGAATCAGCCTGTTGCGGTTTGCACTGAAACGACTGGCACAGGACCCGGGTCACCCGATCGCCAAGGACCAGGCTTGGCGCGAGGCGCTCGAATGCTGCCTGGGTGACGATGCCTTGGACCTGGAAGCACTCGCCGAACAAAAGAGGCAGACGCTGGGAGGTGATTCAGTCCCGTTAGGTCTGGGAGATTTTTTCTTTTCCCCAGACGATCCCCTACATCCTGATCAAGACAATGACGACCAGGAGGACATGGAAGAGTGAGAATGCATGCCGACAGCGCCAGTAAATCAACGTTCGGTGGGGCGACTATCATTGAAATTGCCGGACCATTGATTCGTGTTATCAACATTAATGACCACGGTATGACAATCATCCGACACCTGAACGATGGTGTGAGGCTCGATCTGTGAGCATGGCTCCTTCTTCCCGGTCCCCGTTATCCAACCCTTTTCTTCAACGGTATCTCGCTACCCCGCGTCGCAGTAGTAGATGACCTATGGGCTATCGCAATCTACGTCAGTGTGTCATCGACCTTGAACAAAGGGGCCACTTGGTTCGTTTTGAGAAAGAAGTCGATCCACACCTCGAAGCGGCCGAAATTCATCGCCGTGTCTACCGTGCGGGAGGCCCGGCAATTATTTTCAGCAACGTCAAGAATTGTCGATTCCCACTGGTCTCTAATCTATTTGGCACTCTCGAGCGAGCCCGCTTTTTGTTCCGCGACACAATCCAGGTGGTTCAGCGCCTGGTTGATTTAAAGGTTGAGGCTGGGGCTTTCTGGAAAAACCCCCTGTCATTCCTGGGGGTACCGCGCGCAGCCCTGACAACGCTACCGCGGAGCGTATCCAACGGGCCAATTCTTGCCGGACAAACAACCGTCGACAAACTGCCCCAGATCAAGTCCTGGCCTCTCGACGGAGGGGCATTCATTACTTTGCCTGTTGTTTACACTGAAAATGCGGCGCATCCCGGATTAGCAAGATCAAATTTGGGAATGTATCGAGTGCAGATGTGCGGAGGTCAATACCAGCCGAATCAAGAGATCGGATTGCATTATCAGATCCATCGGGGCATTGGGGTTCATCACGCCATAGCGCAGCGCAGAGGCAAGCCGCTGCAGGTTAACATTTTCGTTGGTGGGTCCCCGGCAATGTCATTGGCAGCGGTGATGCCCCTACCGGAAGGAATGTCGGAACTCGGTTTTGCTGGGGCGTTAGCAGGTCGCCGAATTCCCATGATTCAACAGAAAAGCGGCTTACCGATTTATGCTGAAGCCGATTTCTGTATTACGGGCACGGTGGACCCCGATCATCTTCTCCCCGAAGGACCTTTCGGAGATCACCTCGGCTATTACAGTCTGGTCCACGATTTTCCGGTTTTAAAGGTAGAAAAAGTGTATCACCGGAAAGGTGCCATCTGGCCATTCACTGTGGTAGGACGCCCACCCCAGGAGGATACCGTATTTGGCCAATTGATTCACGATTTGACTGGGCCGGCCATTCCCACTGTGCTCTCCGGAGTTCATGCGGTACACGCTGTTGATGCGGCGGGAGTTCACCCCCTGTTGTTAGCGCTGGGTAGCGAAAGGTATGTCCCCTATCAAGATCGAACCCGTCCTCAAGAATTGCTCACACAAGCCCACGCTATTTTAGGGCAGGGCCAGCTATCATTATCCAAATATTTATGGATTGCTGCAGTGGAAGATGATCCCGGACTGAATGTGCAAGATATTGGCGAGTTTTTCCAGCATGTGCTCAAACGGGTGGACTGGAAACGCGACTTGCACTTCCAGACATCAACAACCATTGATACGCTGGATTACTCTGGAACGGGATTTAACGAAGGTTCGAAACTGGTCATCGCCGCAACCGGTCCCCCATTGCGCGAGTTACCAACGGAGTTACCAGCCGATTTTCGTTTACCCATTGGTTTTGAGGATCCACACATTTGCCTGCCAGGTGTTCTGGCAATTCGTGGTCCAAAATATTCCGAAGAAGATCTCGTCGGTGAGAAACAAGTACATTCCTTCTGTGCCACTTACCAGCCGGGAGATTCCATCAATCGTTTTCCACTAGTTGTCGTAGCCGATGAAAGCGAACCACTGGCCGCTACACTCCGTAATTTCCTGTGGGTCACGTTCACTCGCAGTAACCCTGCCACGGATGTTTACGGAGTGGATTCTTTTTCCCGGCACAAACATTGGGGATGCCGAGGAACATTGGTCATCGACGCCCGGATCAAATCGCATCATGCGCCGCCAGTGGAGGAGGACCCGACGGTCAACCGCCGAGTCGACGCCTGGGCGGCCGAGGGTGGACCCCTCTCCAAGTATCTATAAAAAGACGGAAAGGATTCAGCGAATGAGATTTACTGATTTTGTCAATCACCAATCCGTGAGTGCACAACTGGAATCCCTCGACAAGGAAGACGCCATTCGCGAGCTCATCACTGCACTGGTAAAGGTGGGAGATGTGCCCGCCAATCAACATGAAGAGGTTGTGGGGCGCATCATGGAACGCGAGAAAATGGGCACCACTGGAATCGGCAACGGTGTGGCAGTGCCCCACGCCAAGCATCCGGCAGTGTCTCGAACGATCGGAACTATCGGGCTCAGTTCACAAGGAGTCGCCTTTGACGCTTTGGACGGTGGTGCCGTTCATATCCTGTTTTTGTTGATATCACCACCCGATCAGTCAGAACATCATCTACAGATTCTGGAAAAAATTTCGCGACATTTACGCGAAGATCTATTCTGTCGATTTCTACAGCAAGCAAGAACGGACACCGAAATCCGTCAGGTTCTTGAAGATGTTGACAATGCCGACCTATAGGTGGATGTCAATCAGGAGGGGACTTCGTTTTCCTTCACAACAAGTGTGTCTGTTGAAGAGCAAAAGCTTTTTACCGAAGTGATTCACCGGGTCCCCCGTTTCAGATTCCCGACCACGTATGGACGTAACAACGGAGAACTGGCTGATCAGCCTGTGGTTAGTCGTCATCGGCGGCTGCATTGGCAGTTTTTTGAATGTCATCGTCTACCGCGTGCCCCTCGGACTTTCTGTAACCCATCCGGGATCTCACTGCCCTCGGTGCAAACACGCGGTGCGTTGGTATGACAACATTCCAGTCGCGAGTTGGATATGGCTCCGAGGAAAATGTCGTGACTGCGGTGAATCATTCTCGGTACGTTACGCAGTGATCGAAGCGATCGTGGCGATGATTTTCCTCGCCATTGGACACTGCGAAGGCCTTTCGGGAGGTAGCAATCTTCCTTCCACGTTCTATCTTGCAGAAACCGGAGAAGTTCTCTACGGCGATTTTACCGGTTGGATCTTGTGCGTTTATCATTTGACCTTGATTTGCACCTTGATTTGCCTGGTGTTGATCGAATACGACCAACAGACAATAGCGAGAAAGCTGCTTGGATTCTCTCTCCTTGTCGGTCTTCTAGCTCCACTTATCTGGCCCTTCCTGCATCCCGTCCGGTCAACTGCTTCGTGGCTGGAAATGTCTACATCGGGTTGGGGCGCGTTCGCCAGCGGAGTCACTGGCTTCGTCGCCGGAACCGTCCTGGCGCTTTTCGCGATGGCCCTTCAGGGGATGCGCGGCAGCGCACTCACATCAACCGTATTGTGCAGTGCTATCGTCGGGAGCTTTCTGGGCTGGCCGGCCGTGACCGCGATTGTGACCACCACCGTCGCTTTCGGCTCGTTTTCAAATTTGAACCCTAAGAAGATGCCCTGGACGGGCCCCCTCCTGGTAATCACCACGATCTGGACCCTGGCCTGGAAAATGATCGTCGCTCGTTTGTCGTTTCTGGAAGATCCTTCCTACTGGCAAACGTTTGTTGCAGCTTTAGTGCTGGCAGTCCTTTGCGCCCTACCATCACTCTGGAAAAAGAGAACGAATTGAAAATTCGACGTACAGCCCCACGTGTTAGTGGAGTCCTGAACTCGCGACTCCTTCATGCTTTGGGACAAAAACCGTCACGCTTTCTTTCGAAGTCGTTGAATCCCTAAAAGCACCGGTTTAGCGCAACAGAAGATGCACTACGAGTGATTTTCACCCACGCCCTCTCGAGCCCCAAAGCGAGAAGATTTTCTGTCCGGCCCATTGTACTGCGTTCGGTCCCTTGAAATACCGTGGAAGAGTCGTGGCAACCAAAAACAAAACCTGACCCTGTAGGAAATTTTGTCTAACAAATCTAACCAATATCTATTTGAAAGAGTGTTCGAGTATCTGTTCAGCAGTTTCCGTTTGGTAGATACATAAATAAAGAGCCACTGACAAACCGAAGACAAACATTAATATTAAAAACAAATCCTCTTCCAATCTTTATTTCTCACTGCTTCATTAGTGACTTCATAAATGCTCAAGAACATTTCACCTATCCCACGCCTTGGACTTGGGGAGAAATCATCAAACATAATTAAGACCGTTTTTTGAAAAGGATATGAAGGATTTGAAATAGAACCAAATGACAAATGTAGATCATTACCCTAGCAGCTTGATAGTTAAAAGAAAACGGATTTCCACCAGAGACGAGGTGTTTAAAAATCAAATTGAACCCATTGAAGTATTTTATGATTTAATAGGACCACCTTTTGAAAGATTACTCGGTTACTCAATACCTGAAAAATCGTGGACAAGAGCATAAGTCGTTTGGGTCCAACGTGTTGAGTGAGTAATGATCTTGGGTGACAAAGATTTGAAAAAGGGCTCGGAAGGGAAGCGTCAAACATTCTCTGGAAATCTGAAAAGAAACGGACAGATCGGGCGTAATCATCCATTCTGCTTGTCGGTTGTTTGAAAACTTTGTATGGTGCTCGCAATTGTGACAGCATGTAAAGCAGCAGCTTGATCAGAATGATAGGTTGATGCCCGATCTGACCGTCTTCCCCGTACTAAATCGAAAGCAACGCCGTCAGTTTCTCCGCTTCCCGTGGCAGTTGTACCGAAAAGACCCCTGTTGGATTCCGCCACTACAACATCACCAGAAGGAATTGTTAGGATTTGCCGCACATCCTTTCTACGAAGCGGCCGAGTCACAAACATTTCTGGCCACCTCAAACGGAGTGGTTTGTGGCCGGATTTCGGCCATTCTGAATCACGCACATAACCATCGTCACAAAGAGCAACGGGGTTTTTGGGGATTCTTTGAATCCGTCGACGATCGGGCTGTCGCCCATCGGCTGTTCGACGCCGCATGGAACTGGCTGCAAGAACGCGGTGCACAAACATTTCGTGGACCTGTAAATCCTTCGATGAACTACGAGTGTGGCCTGCTTGTTGATGGATTTGACACACCACCCTCTTTTATGATGGCCTACAATCCACCGTATTATTCAGACCTGGTTGAATCGTGGGGACTTCGCAAATCACAGGATCTATTGTCCTTCTGGGGACACATCGCAATGCTCGGTTCACTCAATCAGAAACTCGATTTCGTCATTGACGAATGTAAGCGGAGATTTAACATCCGCCTACGACGTTTTAGACCCGAACGTCTCCAGGAAGAGGTCCACATATTCCTGGAAATCTACAATCAGTCTCTGGGCGGAACCTGGGGCTTTGTACCTCTTTCCAATGCCGAAGTACGACACTTGGCAGGAGCCTTACGCCACCTGCTTGTGCCGGAACTGACGGCCATTGCGGAAATCGACCAACACCCAGTGGCAGCGGTGGTGGGACTACTGGATTACAATCCCCTCTTGAAACGCATCAACGGCCGCCTACTTCCGTGGGGTTTTCTGAATTTGCGTTTTCGACGCAGGCAAATCACACGAACGCGAATCGTCAGCACGAATGTACTTCCCGAATACCAACGTTGGGGCGTAGGACTCGTCGCGCTGAACCGGCTATTGCCCGACGCGTTGGCATGGGGAATTCAAGAGGGCGAATTCTCCTGGGTTCTCGAAAGCAATCACCTCTCTCGTTCAACCCTGGAACGTGCGGGAGCCCAGCTTTCGAAAACCTACCGGCTGTACGACCTGGATGAAGTGCCCAACCGGACATGAAAGCCTGAAGAACGAAAGGATGCATGATCCTTGAATTTTCAGCGGCAGCCGACCGAGCGATAAGGTTGATACAGCAAACACGCTGGCTTCGTACCACCGCGTCACCATGGTTGTTTGCCGAGCGTCACCACACCATTTCGAATCCCAAGCTGATCGCGTGGTAGAACAGTTGTCCACGCAGTGCCAGATCAGGGAATGCCGGTGCGAGGCTAATGTTGTCACGGGCGATAGCAAGGCCCGTTACAAACAGGACGTCATAGGACCCTTTCAGGGCAACATGAGGATGGATCTGCCAGGAAGCGAACGCAGTCAGTTCACCCAAAAAGACAAGGTTCTGCCCTACAAGATCCTGAGCACGGGAGCCCGCTTCTCCTTCCGCCGGCACGGTGACAACCACACTTTGCCGGTCGGCCGCATTGAACAGGGCGCCCGCAGTCGACTTAACACCCCAGTTCCACTCTCCCTTCTGCTCGATAAATCCGCCGCCCAATTGGAATCCGGCAGCATCATTGTGCGTGAAGACTTCGTAAAGTCCTGTCCCCGAACCCACACCTTCCGAGTCGAAGCGGAAATATTCATTGATAGTTACGTAGCGAAGTCCACCGTGAAGAGAAATCAAGCGCGTGGGGTTCGCAGCTCGGACCCAGTTTCCATTGGGTTGTAGCAAGACCCTATCTCGCGACATGCGACTCCGGATCCGATAGTTCAATTCGAAACTGCTTAAGTCGGAGCTGTAAATGAAAGATTGAGTATCGGCATTGTCGAAGACTGGAACCTCAAAACTTCCCGTACCGGCTATATGCGATCCAAAGTCTTCACCCAGAACCAAATTTCCTGCAGAGTTGGCTCCAATCGTGGCGCCAGATTCAAAATCGAACTGACCCAGAAACGTCACCTCGATGGCGTTGTCGCGATTTTTTTCGTCTCGACCAATGATGTTGCCAATGGTAATCCGTACTCCCGCATTAGCGCCAGCTGAATCCGATTCCGTGGAGAGAGCATCCTGCGTGGATACCGGTGTCCCAATATTAAGCCGACCATCCGTTAGGTCATGAGAAAGAGTTTTTAGATGAGGTTGCATCCGAATCATGGCCACGGCAGCCTGCTGGGTATACCAGTGTCCCCGCCAGAGACGAGTCCCCGAGCTATCGAGTCGCTGGAAGTAATGAGTTAACGGACCGTGTTCGGGGAAAAACCGGTCGGGTTCGACAAGTGGCTCACCCCTCGGTATTTCACCTTCAATCCATTCCTCAAGCGGCGCCGGTGAGCTAGCATCAGCGTCCTGCATCGAACTCTCGTCACTTGGCGCTGGCAGGTCCGGAGCAAGACTGAATAATGGTTGGTCTTGAGCTAGCAACAGGTTGGTGGGTGGCGTGATTTCAATCCGACCCCTCTCCTGGGCAAAGCCGAGTTGGCCCCCAGTGAGGACAACGACTATCATTCCTAGTAGTAATGACCGTTTGGAATTATCCACCGATCCCTCCCTAAACTCGACTTGTCGCGTGGTTGGTGGCATGTCAACAAATGCGTTACGGTAACGACGATGCGGTTTCCTACTGCGTAATCGGAAATCAAGCAGCAACAGACCAGAAATAATCCGTATATCCGACAAATTCCTTAATCTTTTGGTACTTTATGCTATTTGCCTGTTTCATTTAGTCCTCCAATTTTGGATAAGATGTGCTTTAAACGCTGTTGGGGGAGGCTTTTGATTCGTGCGGCGAACAGACGACCGAAAGATAATGCCAGCTACGAATGGACAGTGCTGGAAGCAGGACGATTCTCCCTTTCAGAGAAAACGCAAGTCGGAAACCGCCACTTCAATGAGCGCTGCCAAGTTCCGTTCGACCTTGATGCGAGATAAAGAGGGACGTGTTTCGCGCCTGTCATTCAAATCGGCCGACCATATTCCCAGCCAGCAAGCCACGAAACCTCGAAAACACGGAACCCGGCTTGGCTCCAGAGTACTGTAACCGCCTGAGACTCCAAGGAGATCCACTTGTGACGTCACCATTGAAATCTCTAATCGCTTGCGGCACCAAACTTTGGCTCGATTCAATCGACCCTGAATTGGTCCTCGCCAGCCGGGAATTAGGAGCGACCGGTGCAACATCGAACCCGGTCATCGTTTCTGACCTGCTCAGAACGGGCCGCTTCGACGACCAGTTGGACAAATTGTTACAACAGGGTTTCAGCGATTCGGAAATCGCCTGGCAAATGACCGACCAGCTGGTGCAGGACGCTCAAGAGGTTTTTCTCCCCGTGTGGCAGCAAACACGAGGCAACGACGGTTACGTCAGTTTCGAATTGGACCCGTTGTTGGAGGATCCTGAATCAGGACCACCCATTACGGAGCGAGTCCAAGAGTACATCCGGCTGGGTAGAAAATGGTCGGTAGGCAACGAAAACCGGATGATCAAAGTTCCGGCAACTCCGGCGGGTCTGGAATGCCTTGAACAGCTCGTCGCTGATGGAGTGACATTGAACGTCACCTTAATTTTCACGTCACGACAATATCGCGCAGCTCGCGACGCCGTTTGGCGAGGGGCTCAACGACGAGACAATCTGGAACAGTTCAAAAGTGTGTATAGCATTTTCGTTTCTCGAGTGGACGTCTACAGCGAACGCCATGTGACTCAGCTTTCTCCTGGGACTCAAGGCCTGGTGGGTATCGTCAATGCCAAACAGATTTGGGCTGAGAATCAGTTGTTTTGGAGCGATCATCCGACACCCCTCGATCAGGAAATGATATTTGCCAGCACCGGAACCAAAAAACCTGAAGATGCGCCGACCAAGTATGTGGCAGCATTTGCTGGAAGTGACATTGAAACCAATCCACCTGCTACTAACGACGCCGTGGAATCGAGTGGAGTCACTTTTGCGCGATCGGTCGACCAGTTGCCACCGCAAGACATCCTGGAAGAGATCGAGCGCGAAATCGATTGCGAACACTTGGAACAGGTGTTAATGGACGAGGGGATTAAAAAGTTTGCCGAACCTCAAAAGGCCCTGTTGGCTTTGATCGCTCAAAAACGTGCGGAGTTGACATCAACTGACAAGAGTTAACCCAACAATTCCGTACAACTTCGTCAGCGAGAGTCCTGACGACTGAAAAGGATGAACCAACAACCTTATGGACTACCTCCACGCTGGTGGGAACCCAAACTGACCCCTAGCATCGTAAAATTGTCGCGTGGGTTGCGCAATCGAACGCTGCGCCATGAGCAACAGCTGATAAGGATCAGGGCGCAGGGAGTCGAACACCTGGAACGCTCTCTCGCAGCCGGCTATGGGGTACTGATTACACCCAATCATTCGGCCCACTACGATTGGGCAGCTTTATATTCCGTGGCAGATCAAATTCGGCAGCCTCTTTATTTCCTGACTGCCTGGCAGGTGTTTGCGACAAGCAACTGGTTCCATCGCTGGCTGATGCAGCGAATCGGGTGTTTCAGTATCGACAGAGAAAACTCGGATCACCAGGCTTACCGGAAGGCAACCCAGATCCTGCGCGAGGAACCGCACCCGCTGGTCGTTTTTCCCGAAGGTGACATCTACCACATCAATGACCGGACGACACCCTTTCACGAGGGAGCAGCCAGTATTGCCTTGGGTGCCGCCCGTCGAGCATCAAGACCGATTGTGATGCTGCCCTGCGCTATTAAGTTCTGGTACATCGATGACCCCGGAAAACAAATGGAACGCAGCATGGCGCGTCTGGAGCAACATCTGCACCTTGGTCAGCCCAGCAACATGTCTTTGCTCGATCGAATTTATCGCCTGGCCCAATCTGTGATGGCAATCAAAGAGCTCAAGTACGCCGGGCGAGTAGGCAGCGGTACGTTTCGCCAGCGAACCACTCAATTGATGGAACACATTCTGAACCGACTCGAAGCCGAACACTCGCTCGACGCAATTGCGGCACCAACCCCGGTGAGAGTTCAGAGACTCCGACGTTTGCTCACTGCGAACATGGGTTGCACACAAAACGCTGAATCAACGACTCGACGCGTACGCCAGTTGGAAGACTTGTTTTTTGTGATCCAGCTGTTCAGTTACCCCGATAACTATCTGGGAAAGCATCCGACCATCGAGCGGCTCGCCGAAACAATGGATAAGCTGGAGGAAGACATCCTGACGAAACCATTGCCAAGTATCCGGGGACGCCGGCGGGCCGTCATTCAATTCGGTGAACCTATTCGGGTTGGCCAGCACATGAAGCGAAACTCGCATGTCAGGAACTTGACGAAAAAATTACAGCGAAACGTCCAATCATTACTCGACGAGATGAACGAGACCAAACATCATTGCGCAGTCGCTGGTAAAAGCCTGAAATCGCTCCCTGAAGCATAGCAATTTTTCTGCCTTCACTATTCCGATTCGGGCATCTTCAAACGTCGACTGCGGCCCCATCGGTCGCCTGACGGGAAAACCTGCGGCTCCGTCCGACGAGACGATCCACAACCCCTCCACTAGAACAGGGTTGCCGGGGAAACGTTTGGCAACAACGCTGGAGACAAATCAACCGATCCAGAGCCCGCGGCTGCCTGGGTGTCTCGCGACATTGCTATTACTTTGGTAGCATAACTGGTTGCGAGTATTCGATCCTCCCAGACCAAGGATGCACGAGACATGTCGCTAGATCCTTACTCCTTCTGTCCTTGTGGCAGTGGCAAGAAAATCAAATTCTGTTGCTGTTCCGACCTGGCTTCCGATCTCGAACAGATCGTCAAAATGTTTGCAGGTGATCAACGGATTGCCTGTCTCAACCAGGTCGACAAACTGATTGACGAAGGCAAGGATCGCGCCGCGTTTCTGGCAATCAAGACTCGACTGCACTTTGAACTCGAACAGGTTGAAGAAACAAAAGAAGTCGTCCAACACTTTCTTGAAAAATATCCGGACAATCCTATCGCGCTCAGTCAATCAGCCATTTTTCAGAGTATTGATACGGAGGGTCCCGATGGAGTCGATCTTCTTCAGCGCGCCTTCGATATCTGCGAAGGTAGGATTCCTTCCGACGTCGTTGATGCCCTGGGATCCGTCGCGCAGCGTCTGCTGGCAGATGGCAAGGTGATTGCCGCCCGCGCCCATTTGATGATCACGACTGCCTTGAACGAAGAGGATGAAACCAGCCGGGCGCTGGTGGCAGAACTCATGTCCTCCCAGCGAATCCCGATGCTGCTACGTACGGGCCTATCTCTCTATCCGGTTCCAGAGGATGCACCTTACCGCACCGCCTTGGAGGAAGCTGTCCAGGGGGCAAATCTGGGACTTTGGGCATCAACCGTTGAGAAACTGGAGTATCTATCGAATCGATTTCCGGAGGAGCCAGCGGTTTGGAGTCGACTGGCAACGATGCAGTGTTATTTGGGTAATCATCCGCAGGCTATCGAAGCTCTGAGGAAATTCGCTGGGTTGAAACGCGTTTCTTTGGAAGCTGCCGTTGAAGCTGAGGCTCTGGCCCAGATGCTTGATGTCGATTCCGATGAGTCCCTCGAATTGCGCGCTATCGTATTTCACGTCCCTGATGTAGAACAGCTTGTCGATCGACTTCTTAGCGATCCCCAGGCTTCACGCCTGCCGGACGGCCTGGCCCCCATGACCGTGAAAGAAGATGCCCCCCCACCGAAGGCATCCTTCGAAATCCTGGATCGCCCCAAGTTGACTTCCATGGCAGACGTTGAACCGACTGATCTTCCAAGAATCGTTGGCGAATTGTTTGTGTTTGGCAAACAGACCGATCGTGATGCGCGCGCCGAATTCATCTTGCCCTCAATCGATCTCGAGGCCGGTCAGATGAAACTCTGCGAGTGGCTTGGTGACCTATTGGGAGCTGAAGAGTCGCAGGTAAAAGTCGCAGACATACCTGGGATCATGGCTCGATTGGAACTTCGCGAAAAATTCCCCGAGGATGCCACAGCAGACCAGATCGATGACCTGCGGACCCAATCGCATGTGACAAATATCCTGGAGTGCTGGCCCCACATTGAAATGCAAGTGCTGGACGGCAAAAGCCCCACAGCGGCCGCATCGATTGCGCCGTTACGCAAACGATTACTGGCCTGTTTGTTACGCCTGGAAATGGGTTTGGAACAAATTCCCCGTAAGCTGGATTCCAATCGACTCCGTGAAAATTTGGGAATACCCCGTCGGGAAACGATTGATCCCTGGAAGAAAGATCTAACCCAAATTCCCGTCTGGCAGCTGTCACATGTCGACACCTTGAAACTATCGGATGAACAACTGCATCAATCTTTCCAACGGGCTGTCATGTATGGTGCGGCCAACGCTATATCACAATTGGGCAGAGAAGCACTTACTCGTGATTCCTTACGGGAACAGCTCCCAACCGACGTCCTCCACGGACTGTTAGGTCGTTGGTCTTATTCAAGCCGAGAGGCTTTGGAGCATTTAGTCAGTGCCCGGGAAGCTGCTGTCGATAATGATCGTTCACCTGCCGTGTGGATAATTGCTGAACTCCCCCTGCGTTTTCAGCGGAGAGAGGTCGACGAGTTTGAAAAGTTGGTTGAAGAAATCCAGCTGCGGTACATCGACGAACCGGGAATATTACCGCGACTACAACAAACTTTGGCCCAGCTGGGATTTGCATCAAATACGGATGAGCCGCCTGAGGAGACTGCGGAACCTGCATTGGCTGATCCGACGGAGTCGGCAGGTGAAATTTGGACACCGGAAAATTCCGTAGCGTCAAAGGAAAATGACAAGCCCGGTTTGTGGATACCCGGTGACGATTAAAAACGATCGCCCAATCGGCTGTGCACGATGAACTTCTCGGATCTCGAACGCCGCCACATGCAACGAGCCCTTGAACTCGCAGAACGCGGGCAAGGGTATGTCGAACCCAATCCCATGGTAGGTTGCGTGATTGTGTGCCAGGACCATGTCGTATCCGAAGGCTGGCACCGCAGGTACGGTGGACCTCATGCTGAAGTGGACGCGCTGCTTGCAGCCTCCGATTCTGTCAACAACGGTACGATGTTCGTGACTCTGGAACCCTGCTGCCATGATGGAAAAACACCACCTTGTACAACCGCGATTAAGGAAGCGGGGATTCGGAAGGTTGTAATTGCCGAACAGGATCCTTATGCCAAAGTGAGTGGCCAGGGAATTGCAGAACTTCAATCAGCGGGGCTGGAGGTCGAAATTGGCCTGCTGGAAACGGAGGCACATTCGGTCAATGCGCCGTATCACAAGTTGTTGGCAAAACAACAACCATGGGTCATTGCTAAATGGGCCATGACCATGGATGGAAACATTGCCACTCACACGGGAAGTAGCCGTTGGATTTCCGGTGAAGAGTCCCGCACCCGGGTGCACAACTTGCGGGGGCGGGTGGATGCAATCCTGGTCGGACGAAAAACGGCTGCCCAGGACGACCCTTTACTCACTGCTCGTCCGTCTGGCCCTCGTCAGGCGCTGCGGATTGTCATGGACTCCCAGGCATCTTTATCTGACCAGTCCCAACTGGTGCGGACGGCCAAACAACACCCGCTCATGGTGGTCACCGTGCCAGAAGCCCGGCAGCAACGCGTTGCGCATCTGGAATCCATGGGATGTGAAATTTTTTGTTGCAGCAGTGAATCACCTGTGCAACGAATGGACGAATTGCTGGACGAATTGGGAAAACGGAGTATCACCAATGTGCTAGCAGAAGGAGGAGGCGAACTGTTGGGTAGCCTCTTTGATCTTGGGGCAATCGATGAAGTGCACGTCTTCATTGCCCCAAAGCTGGTCGGAGGTAAAAACACCCATGGCGCCATCCTGGGAAATGGAACTTCCGAAATGAGCGACGCCCGGGGAATAGAAGTGTTGGATGTCCAGTTTTGTGATCAGGACATCTACGTTTCAGGACGAATCGGGCGATGAACTATTGGATGTACCATGAGCTGACAGTGAGGTGGAAATCGATACTGGTCACACCCCTCTCGTGTTTCGTTACTGACCGGGGCGAACAGAAACCAGCGCTGCTTAATCCTATCGCTTACCTTACAATAAAATTCGACGGTTAATACGATTACTTCCCAGATGACGCGCCAATCACGCCATGTCCGCTCGAGCAGAACTGTGAACTCACTGAGCCGATGGCCCCAAAGGAAAATGATATGATGCTACCAATTGTAATCAACAACAACATGGCCAGACTCTTGGTTGCGACATTGGGAACCGGTTTGATTTTGATGTTTTCCGCCTGCAGTGATTCAGCTCCCGAACTGATCACTGCAGAAAACAGTGGACTGCAAGTCGCGGAAGAAACGTCCGAAAATACTACGGACGACGCAGCCGGAAATTTCGCTCGCCAGCCCGCTGCATCAAGCAGCGCACCAGGATCAACAGGTTCCTCATCATCACCTCCAAGTGGTGAGGAGCAATCCATTCCGCAAGACCCTTTTGCAAACTCGGCTCTCGATCTTGTCCCACCTCAA
Source organism: Planctomycetaceae bacterium (assembly GCA_002726515.1). GTDB lineage: Bacteria > Planctomycetota > Planctomycetia > Pirellulales > Pirellulaceae. The sequence goes on from PBTE01000083.1 coordinate 21,283, forward strand.
TCGCGCGGAGACTCCCCTCCGCCTACGGGAAGTCTGCCAGCGCGCAGCTCCGCGGAGTTGATAGAATTCATTGAAGACATCGAACAGCGGGTAGCCGCATCAGATATACCCGGTTTAACACACGAAGATCAACTGAAATCATTCTCGCAGCTCATGCGAGATCGTTTGCAGGCAGCGGAACAGGTCCTTGTTCAACAGCATTCCCCGGAACAACGACTTAAGGCCGCACATGCTAAACTCGACTCGCTGCAGGCCCTGATGTTGAGTACCCCACCCGGTAGTTCTGCGAATTCCGACGACCTGAATGCATTGCTGAATTATGCCGAGACGCTTCGCACGGACGAAGAAAATAACCTGCGCCTGGCGGGGACGTTCGCCAAACTACAGGCGTTGAATATCGTCGTCGCTTCGGGTGACCGGGGGGCTGTCGCGGAGCTAGACGAGCTACTGGAATCTCTTCTGACCAGTGACAATCCGGACATCCGGTTACGGGCCGTACAGCAGAAACTGTCCATCATGAGCCAGTTCATCCAGGCACAAATTCCCGGAGCCCGCGAAAAACTGGTGGAGTTTGCTGACTCAGTAGCAGACGATTCCGATCCCCGCGTTGTTGAATTCGCCAGAATCGCACTGCTGTCGCTAGCAGTGCTCGATCTCAGAACGGGTGATGCTGATGACCCTACCCAGATCGTTCTGGATCTTGAAAAGATCTTACAAAAGGTCAGCAACGCGGAGGACGTGTTTGAAATCGCCAGCACTGCAACGATCATTCTTCTGAATCAAGGCCACCTCCGTGAAGCGACAATCGTGCGAGAACGAGTTCAGGAAACCTTTCAGGACCATGAGAACCCACAATTAGCCGCTGCGGCGGTCGAGCTAGAATTGAGAGCCGGATTGACCAACTTCCAGCTGCAGGTGCAATCCGTCATGGGAGGCCAGGTGACGCAAGAGGAGTCACTCTTGTCCTCTGCAGAAGCTCTATTGACTACGGGTGAAGTCGGTGCCCCCAAGCTGAACGTCATCTTAAGCGCTGCAATTGACTTGGAATATGGAGGTCACATTGAAGTTGCTTCCCAAATTTATGACTGGATCGAGAAAGCTTATCAAGACCACGAGGACGAACGGTTGGCTGAAAATGCCACCATGAGCGTCGCCATGGGCCGGTTACGACTGGGGATGGTGGGACAGGCGATTGAGTTGTCCGGCAAAACAGAAACGGGTGAAGAATTTGATTGGAACCACTACGCTGGGAAGGTCGTGCTGGTCGATTTCTGGGCAACTCACTGCGCTCCCTGTCTGGCAGAGATTCCAAATTTAAAACGAGTCTACGAGCAGTTTCATGAGGCGGGATTCGAAGTCGTTGGCGTCAATCTGGACTATGACGCCGGCAAAGCAATCCGCTTCATCCAAAAAGAACAGCTGCCCTGGGTCACCCTGCTTTCAGAAGAGGATGGATCGAATCCCAACGCTGAGCGATACGGCGTACAAGCTATCCCCTTTGTAGCCCTCGTCGGACGAGACGGCAAGGTTGCTGCTCTGCACGTGAGAGGGCCGGAACTGTCCCCGAAAATCGAAGAGATGCTCGGCGATTCGCTCCGGGAACCACCTGCAGAAGATGTCTCTGGGACTGATGACACAACGAGCGAAGAAACTCGGCTGACAGCCAAACCCGAACGGGAACTGGCGCTGCCGTAAGAATGTACCTCACGGCCCCGGTCTGCCATCGACAAACAGCATTCAGCAGATGCCATAGCACCAGTCGTTCCGTCACCCCGCGGGCAAATTGGCAGTCAGGACCGAAACAGAACTATGCATTCAATTACCTGCTCTTCTACAGGAATTCGTTGATTCGGGAATTCGCTGAAAGGGTCCTACAGCGCTCCATTCATTCCCTCGGAAATTTGCTGGATCTTTGCCGGCATGTTCCCTACCACCAAAGTTCGCAACTCGCAAAAACCGCCCTCCGTTGTCGTACCAACCAAGTTCAGTAAATCGACACCAGGTCAGTTCCACGAGAAATGACAGCCAGTGACCGTTGCGACTCGGCAACGAGGCTATTGCTTTGCAAAACGCAATGGGATCCTGGTGATAAAAGTCAAAACCTGTGCTAGAAAGCTGCTTCCCAACCACAACCACTGACTCACCAGCAGGTTCCGTTCCATCTTCGCCAACCGGACAGAGTTTAATCAAATATGGAAAAGGATGTCGCTCTGAACGGCGACGATTTTCTGATTTGGACAACGCACGCCGGCTGTCCAACAACCTTCGGACTTGACGGTGAATGTCTTCCGTTGTTTGCCAGCGTTGTAGCGGCAACGGATTGGTAGAGGTGGCCTGAATCGTGGACGTTGACATTCTACACCAAGGAAGAAAAAGGGCAGCCAGGCGCGAAGTGCGCGACAGAAACAGTTGGATCGAAGAAGTGGTTTGCCGGATTTCGGGCTACACTTGTCGCAGCAACGAATTAGGATTTTCCGACCAGCGAAGAAGAGAAGTAAACTCGGGAATTGAATGGGAAGATTTCAAAACCCACAATTAATATCTAGTTTACAAAAGAGGGCGAGTCAAATGAGTCCGACAAAAACTTGTTGTGACCGACTCGCATCCGGGTCATTTGGGTAAATGATGTCCCATCTTATCTCGTTTGGTGGCCAAGTAGTCTGCGTTGAATTTGTTCATGGGTGGCATGATGGGTACCTGGTCCACAACCTCTAGGTTGAAACCACCGTAAATAAAAGCATCGGTCTTTTTCGGGTTATTTGTTAATAACCGAACTTTGGTGAGGCCCAAATCCTTCAATAACTGAATCCCTACGCCGTAGTCCCGCATGTCGGCTTTGAATCCCAAAGCGTGGTTCGCTTCGACAGTATCCATCCCCTGATCTTGCAGCCCGTAAGCTTTGACCTTTTCCACCAGCCCAATACCTCGTCCTTCCTGAGGCAAATAGACAAGTACTCCACATCCTTCACGGCTGATCATTTCCAGCGCCAACTTTAATTGATCGCCACAGTCACAACGCAGGGAGTCGATCAGATCGCCGGTAAAACAACTCGAGTGCAACCGTACCAGCGGCGCAGTCGCTGTAGCGATATCACCCATCACTAACACAACGGGTTGCTGTTGTTCATACTTGACTTCGTAAACAAACAACTGAAAGGTGCCATGTTTCGTCGGCAGTTTGGCCGCGGCCATTCGATTCACAAGTTTTTCAGCCACTCGCCGATGGGTAATCAATTGTTCAATTGAAATAATCTTCAAACCAAATTCTTCGGACAAGTTCAACAGTTCCTGGCGGTTCGCTCGATCACCGTCGCGGTTGAGAATTTCACACAGGACACCGGCCGGCGTTAGTTCCGCCATCCGAGCCAGATCAACCGTCGCTTCCGTATGTCCTGCGCGACGTAAAACTCCCCCTTCTTTAGCGATCAATGGCAAAACATGGCCGGGGCGGACAAAATCGTCCACACGGCTATTGGGATCGATCATCGCTTCGATCGTCCGGGCGCGCTCCTGAGCAGTAATGCCCGTTTTTGCAGAACAGTGATCGACGGGAACCGTAAACGCCGTCCTCTGAGATTCTGTGTTATGATCCACCATGGGAAAAAGTTTTAGGCGTTGGCACACATCAGGCAACACCGGAGCACATAACAAGCCACGCCCATGAGTGATCATAAAATTGACGACTTGCGGCGAGATTTTTTCAGCCGCACAGACAAAATCTCCTTCGTTTTCACGATCTTCAGCGTCAACAACAATGACGATCTCGCCACGGCCGATGGCCGCCACTGCTTCGGGTACAGAAGAAAATTGATCTGACACGTGATTCGCTCCTGATATTCTCTTTCTGGTCCAATGGTTCACTTTGTATTATAGAGTCTAAAATTCGGACTTTTCCAGAGGTAACGTGGAAATGTTAGAACGTGAGGAATATATCGAACAGGCCCATTTTTTCCGCGCGTTAGGGGAACGTATGGAAGAACAAATGCCCCTCCAGGAAGTCCTGGCAGGACTGCGTGACGAGGCGCTATCAACGACCAAACTACCGCTGGCCATTGATTTCATGATGTCTGAACTGCGCCACCAGGGTGTTTTTGGACCTGCCATGAAACATCTCAACCATTACTTCACGCCTTTTCAAACTTATCTGACGGAGGAGGCGGAAAGTGAACAGGGACGATTTGATATGCGTTTAGCTTTTGAAATCTTACATCAGGATGCCAAATATCATGCGGTAAACGACCTGCCCCAGGGTGTATTTATCTTCGCATTCGAAATACTCTGCAGAAACCGCCTCAGTTACGACCGGGGTTTAAAAGCAATTGCAAATGATCCTATCTTTGACGAGAAATGGCGTGAATGGATTTTGACGGTCCGCCGACAGATGGGAATCGTAGATTTTGCCGACATGATCTATGTTCGTAGTGAATATTATCAATTGAGTAGAATTCGCCGTGGTCTACCTCGCGTGGATGAGCAGGCACCCGTTCTCTTTGGCGAAAAGGAAGGAAAGATTGCCTGGGCTAACCGCCGCAAGGATCCACTCTATCTTTTCTCGGCACTTCAACGGCAGCTGGGATACCCGGAAGTTGCCAAACCCCAAAAATCGGAAGACGCCTCGCAGCTGCCCGCTAACATCCTCCGCCGACTGGAACGTCTGGAAACCAGAATCAAGCTTGTAGAAGCCGAGGCACAAGGGGGGATCGATCTGACCACTTTTTATGAAAAGTCATGAAGTGGGACACATGCACAACTTCCTCCGCGGCGCCCCTTGTGTGACATGTAAAATCAATCCCTCGGAAGTTTTCCTTTCGGTTGTCCTACGTGGCCAAATGTACAAAACATTCCTCTTTTTCATCTTCAGCAGGCGGTCATCCGGCCTCGCTGAGTGGTATGTTCAACCGAAAACCAGACGGCACCCGCCCGGTCACCTGTTCTAGAAAATTTAACAGTTGGGCCTCGAACCGCCCCTCTTGAAAACGCAATGCGTTCTTACGGGCCAGATTGCCTGCAAGCCGGTCGGAATGATGTTCCAGCCAACTCATCGCTCGGACCAGGGACTCGGGCGACTGCTGGTCAAAAAACACTCCCGTACCCTTCCTTTCTCCACTGGCAGCCAGCAAGGTCTCCGAAACTCCGCCGCGGCGATAGGCGATGACCGGAGTCCCACAAGCCTGAGCCTCGACCGGAACGATACCGAAGTCCTCCAAACCTGGAAACAACAAAGCTCGACAACGGCGGAGGTAACTCCGGATTTCCTCATTACTGCGCCAATGCAGGAATTTGACTTGGGGCCCGGCTATGCGTTCCAGTTTTAAGCGATGAGAACCCTCACCAATGATGATAAGTTGACGTCCCATCTTCTGGCTGGCTTGAATTGCCAGATCAATTCTCTTATAGGGCACCAGGGCCGAGACGCATAAGTAGAAATCTTCGCGTTGCATTGCATGGCGCGGAGTGTAAAAGTTGGTATCAACCGGCGGATAGATCACTTTCGAAGTCCGGTTGTAACACCGTTTGATTCGATCCGCAGTTGTCTCGCTAATTGCAACAAAATGTGAAACACGGTGGCTGACCTTGCGATCCCATTCACAGATGCGATCCAAAATCTCATTGCGAAGAGGGTTCAACAGGTACTGATCAAGGGCTCGTTTCCAGAACGGACGGGCGGAAGCCAGGGGACCTTCGGGTCCAAAGTACTGGTCGCGACAGTCCCAGGCATAACGCATGGGGGTGAAACAGTAACAGACGTGAATCGCATTCGGTGGAACTTGGATGTTCTTAGCCACGGCGTGGCTAAAACTCAGGACGAGATCAACATCTTCGTCAATCTTCAGTTGTTGCACCGCCCATGGCATTAGCGGCAGCATGTACCGATAGTAGCGCCTGATACCAGGTATTCGCTGCAACGGACTGGTCAGGATGTTCATTTTTCTAATTGCGGGCGAAATCGTTTCGGGAGCCACAAGCAGGCAATGCAAACTGGCCTGGGGAAAATGTCGGCAAACAATTTCCAAACATTTCTCGCCGCCCCGCATACCGGTTAACCAATCGTGTACGAGTGCGACTTTCAACTTTTCTCTCCGTGCATTGCCAACCCACCGTGGGGCTCAGGCAGAATCATCCCTTGAATATCGACATCAGGAACCATGCAGCGACGTCAATGACTGAAGTTGTTTTCAATTTGTCCTGCTTGGCGGTCATTCCAACGGCACCCGAATAATGAAGCGTGGGAAGTCGAACCGTCGACAGCCTGCGTTGACCAAGCCGAAATTGTGGAGATTGCCAAGATGCCGTCAAGACTGTTTGCCTGCAGAACACGACTGGTACAAAACTCGTGTCACTCGAAGAGAGTTAGCAGCCAAATGTGGCCAGAGACCGGTGCTAGCATCCACCGCGATGATCGAAAAAGTCCCGGAAACCCAAACAAACAGTCCCCTCCCGGTCAGCAAATCCGAGAATGTTTTCTGTGCAGGGGGGTCATGGTTGTTTCTCGTGTTCCATGGACCAACCAGGCGAGGTTTCAGACTCCTGCGGTTCGACTAATTTGCCATACAATTCCGGACGTCGCGCCCGCAAATAACGACGGCCGGAGGATTGCTCAATCTTGCCTGACGTTAGAAGTCCGACCACAACATCGTCTTCCAGTTTGTCGCTCTCTGTAAGAATTTCGCCGAAAGGATCTAGGATCATGGCCAGACCGGGTTTTACATTTTCGTGATCCCAGCCAATGGGATTGGAGAAGACGGCGTAGACGCCATTTTCATATGCCCGTGTCGGCAGCCAGCGCATCAGCCATCCACGCCCCTTTGGCCCTTGAAACTCCTGTCTCAATTGGTCTGGATCACGATGACGGTTTTCCCACAGTTCGCGATCCACCGTTCCACGACCGGGCATCGCCGACGGCAGGCAACAGGTCACATGGGGCATGAAAATAATCTCAGCACCCAGCATGCTGGTGATCCGCACATTTTCCGGGAGGTTGTTGTCGTAGCAGATTAGAAACCCGATCTTGCATCCCAGCAAATCGATCACATTGAACTGGTCACCTGCAGTCAAATGCGGATTGACAAAAGGGTGAAGCTTGCGGAATTTTGTTATATATCCATCCGGACCGACAGTCACGTAGCAGTTGTAGATGAGGTTGTCGGCATCTCTTTCAATCAGCCCTGCCATGACGACAACGTCAAATTGGCTGGCAATCTCGATCAAACGACGAACGGAGGGGCCGCTCGGCACGGGCTCGGAAATGTCCAACAGCTGTGACTTTGTCAGCGGCTGAATCCATGTGTAGCCAGGAATGCACGCTTCGTGAAAACTGACAATCTCGGCACCCTGCTCGACAGCCTGCCGGGTTAGGTATTCGATTCGCCCCAGGTTGTGCTGCCTGTCGTTGTCGCGATTTTCAAATTGTGCAACAGCTACCCGGATATCGCGCATGTTTCGCACACTCCAGTCCCGCTTGAGTTTTTTGAAATCAGCGGTCGTTGGGAACGCAATTTACCGGCTCCTAATTGCCGGCAAGTGGCTGTAGACATTTGACGAGGCCGTGTCTCCAGCAACTGTAAGTCAGTCTGAGAGGACCATGATAACACACTGTTTCCTTCGTTGAGATACCGTTAGGACCCTTGTGAGTTGTTGACAGTAGACCCACGAAACGTGGTCCTGTGAAGTGTTACCTGTTGGAGACCACTCGAAGCGTACCTCTTCCGATTTTGTTGAGTCCCTCAGTAGTTCATTTGATACGTCCGCGGCCAGCCGCCTAACGAGCCGAGGGAATGATCGCCCTCTCAGACACGTATATAAATACGTTTACGATGAAGCACGTAACAAATTCCTACGGCTACAAGAAGCGACAGCAGAGCGACCAGTAGATTGCCCCACGGGTTGATAGCGTCAACCATGTCCTGGTGGACCACGCGTCGTACAAGACGCGAGAACCCCACCAGGTTAGCCAGCATGTAAATAGCAATCGGATTCATCCCGATCCACACAAACGGCTGAGCCCAGGTTCGGATGTTGCAAATGTCGATCACGAGATAGAAAATCGCCAACAGCAGGTAGCTCCAACCGGCTGTCAGCAGAACAAAAGAAGAGGTCCAAAGCTTCTTGATCACCGGGAATTGCAAGCCCCACAGCCATCCGACCAGCAGACAGACGGCACCCATCATGACCAGGCGGCCAAACTTCTGCCGTTGAGAAAGGTCTGCGTGAAACAGTATCAGTCCCGCAAAAATGCCGAGTAGTCCTGTGGCGATTGCCGGCAACGTACTGAGTAATCCCTCCGGATCCCAGTTCCCGTTCCCGTCCAATTTGTAGCCCGGCAAATAGTGCTGATCCAGATAGTTTGCCAGGTTCTTGCCCTCTTCATAGTTACCTGCCCCATGTTCGGACACCGGGACAAACGTCATCAGGATCCAGTATCCGATCAACAAACCGGCACAGCTGACCAGCAAGCCACGAAATCGAAAATTTAAGAACAGGACACCTCCCGCTAAGTAACAAATCGCGATCCGCTGCAATACGCCCATATAGCGAAACATTTCAGGTCCGCCGTCGTGACTAAGACCTCCGTAGTAGACCAGGCCCAACAAATACAAGATGATGGCCCGCAGAAGCACGCGACGATAGGCCGCGCTCCGCCCTTCTCGCGCGACTGTGTTTCGCAGCGACCCGACCGTCGAGGCACCCATCAGAAATACGAATAGCGGGAAAATGATGTCGTAAAAATGACACCCTTCCCAATTCACATGTGACAATTGCCTGGACAGTGTGCTGACAAACTCCGTCTTGTTTACATGCCGCAGCCCACGCAGCAGACTGGCAGCGCCCAAAATCCAAAACATATCGAAGCCGCGCAGGGCGTCGATCGCCACGACCCGTGGGTGCACTTTCGTATCCGCTTTTGCGCCTGGTAAGGCACTAGACTGTCCGGTAATCTCTGTCATAAAACCATACTCAACCATAGGATCATTGAATTGGAGATTCGCGTCTCCATCCGGTGATTTTAGTGGCTGAGGCTTTTGCGGCAAACCATGCCTTGGTTGGTTTCAACTTTTTCATCGGTAAAATGGGTTCCAGCTCCAACACATAGGGAGTGAAACGCTCGACTGTTTTTGCCGCCAGACACATTTTTTGCCCCAATCCAGCTCAACTCAAGCTCTCATCCGCTACCAAACCGCTCCCGGAGATCGGTGCACTTCAACACGATAAGGATTTTCGCATCATGCCACTCCAGGAGGTTCTTCTTTCCGACTACGGAACTGCTTCTAGTATCCCGGCGCCGGTAAATCGTTTGATGGCTGCTTTCGCACAGGATTTCAGAGACGATATCGACATCAACCTCGGCGTGGGATACGTCAACGAAAATACGATTCCCCGCGATCTTATCGAAGAAGCGTTGCACGAGGTCCTGCAAGATCCAGACAAGTACCGGGTCTGCCTCAACTATGGAGGCCCTGTTGGATCACCCAATTTGATCACTTCGATCCGCCAATTTCATCTCGATCATCAAGTCGGTGGACTGACAGAGGATATTTTGTCCAACCTCGAAATCATTGTGGGACCCAACGGAGCAACCAGTCTGCTCGAGGGAATCACCCACGTCATGGCACCTGGAATCGTCTTGACGGCCGACCCCATCTACTACATCTATTGCAACCTCCTAGAACGCATGGGCTTCGAGGTCTGCGCGACACCCGAGGACGAACACGGAATAGATCCGGATGGCCTGGAACACAAAATAGGGGAACTCGGAGACCGGGATCACCAGATCCGCTTTTTCTACCTGGTCACAGTCAACAATCCCACTTGTAGTATTCTGGCTAATCAACGGCGGCAAAGGCTGGTTGAAATCGCCACCCGGTTATCACGTAAACTGGGACGAAACATTCCTGTTTTTTTTGACAAGGCTTACGAAAACCTCATTCACGACCCCAACGTGGAACGGATTGAGTCCGGCCTGTTGCACGACGATTTGGGCCTCGTCTACGAAATCGGTACGCTCTCCAAGATTCTAGCTCCGGCCTTGCGGATTGGGTACATGATCGGTCCGGGCGGACCGTTGCTGGACGCCGTTGTGCAAAAAACAAGTGATGCAGGTTTCAGTGCTCCACTGATTAATCAGGAAATTGCGAGCTACCTGTTGGACCATCATGCATCCGAACAAATTGCACAAGTGAACACCGGATACCGTCAAAAGGCGAAATCGGTCCGCCACTGGATCGATAGCCAACTGGGGGATCATCTGGTGGAGTGCCGAGGAGGAAGTGCCGGATTCTATTTCTACCTGACACTCGACGGAATTGCGACGCACGAAAATTCGGCCTTTTTCCGGTTCCTGGCCCGGACCACCGGCAGGCCGGAAATCGATGGACATCCAGCGGACAAACACCCCAGGGTCGTTTACCTTCCGGGCGAATTTTGTGTCCATCCCCATGGTGATCTGGTCACGGTCGGGCAACACCAATTCCGGCTTTCCTACGGGTTTGAAGAATTACCGCGTATCGAACAGGCCATTGACTGGATGCGTCAGGCCATCTCCTACGCCCATACTTCGGCTGAGGCAAAGGAAGAGTTCCAAGATTAGGATTTCTTCTCCCCTCCACGGACAATGCGGGCGGTAACCGATGCCGCTGCGGGTTACGATCCGGTGCTTGTCCGGCTACTTGGAAGTTAGATGTTGGTCGACAAAGGCAAATGCTTTCGCATAGGCTGCGTCGATCAAGTCTGGATCACCACCATCCAAACCATGTTCTCCATCCGGGATGCTGATCAGTTCATGAAGCACCCCGTGTTGTTTCAGTTGTTCCGCCATCGTTGCCGACAATTCATAAGGGACATCAGTATCGTTTGTTCCATGAATCATGATCGTCGGCGGATAACCAGCGGTAACGTTCTTGACAGCCATGTAGGGGAAAAACTTTTCGGGTTCCTGAATGGGATCCCACCCCGAAACCGCCAGTGGCCACGTACCGGTCTGACGGCAGTATTGATAGAATCCGCCGCCATTACCGTCGCGATTCCGCGAGTCTGCGATCGCTGGTCCACTTACTTGCTTATAAGCTTCTTCACGTGTCATCTCGCTGGAATGATGTCGCGAATGTGGACTCGGACGACTGTACCAGTCTCCGACCAAGTCCCCGTATCCGTACAACGACAAGAGTACCGTCGGTCGCGGATACACACGAAAGCCGGCAGTCAACGTCAAGTATCCACCGGCGGACCCACCAGCAACTGCGATTCGAGCAGGGTCAATATTGAAAAGCTTGACACCGTCCTGATGAATCCACGTGAAAGCGTCTTCAATATCCCGAATAATCTCCGGAAGTTGTGTCTCCGGCGCAAGTCGATAGTCCAGGGAAATCAGGACATAGCCTGCAGCCAGTACGTGGTCCTTCAGTCGGTCATTCACACCGGCGCGGTGACCGTTGATCAGCGCGCCACCGTGAATCCACACAACTGCCGGCCGAAGTAGTTTTTCCTGCCTGACATAGACATCGGCTTGGATCTCCAGATCGCCGACGGTTTTGTAGGTATGTGTGACGATTTGGTGATCGGCCGATTCGGCATAAGAATGACTGTGAACCAAGAGACTCGCTCCCACAAGAATCCCGCACTGTAGCAACTCACGTCGCATCATTGATCGAGACATGGCCGACACTCCGTTAGAAGAAAACGCTTACTTCGAGGTTCACTGGACACTTGCGCGCGAAGTTCATTTGCGCCCTCATCGCGGAACAGCGACGGGGCAACCAATGTGCCGCGCCAGTCGCATTTTATTTTGGATTTCCTTTAGAACATACAGTTCCTGACTGTCAATGCAACCCAATGATGACTCCTGTGACTCTTGTGAAACCAATCATCTGCACACCGAATTGGCAAAAACACTAACGCACGCGCGACGTTACCTGATAGAAACCGGGGCATCCAATTGGCTGGACTGCGGGACCGGGGTCCCGGATTCGTGTAGGTGAGTCGTTCCCTGATCCACACCGTAGAACAACCATTTTTGGGAACGCATTCAACAGATTTTGCGTGGTGGCACACGGCCCTCCTGTTTTTTTCTGTTCAACAGACGGCTGGATTCTCCATCGAAATGGCAATCGGCCGTTTCCGATTATGCCGTTTTTACATCTTGGGAAGCGGCTAAATGCCAAACGGGGCCGCGGTAAAAGTTCAGGCCGCATGGAGGGACGTTCCGGAAAGAGTTGACGGGTGACAGAGGCCGTCTACAATGATCCATAGGTTGATTTTTGATTTTCCACGACCACGAGCGGATTAATGAATTCACCGCGTGTACTCACCGCACTGCCGGTTTTCAACGAAGCTCCTTTTGTGTGCCACGTTCTGAACCAGGTATTGCGGTACAGTGAACATGTGCTGGTAGTCGATGATGGTTCCACAGACGGAACCGCAGAACTCCTGCTGCAAAGACCTGATGTCGAAACGCTGACCCATCCTCAGAATCGGGGTTATGGCGCTGCGCTGATCTCAGCTTTTCAGCATGCAATCGACAAGCATTTTGACATTTTGATCACAATCGATTGCGACGGCCAGCACGAGCCGCAACGGATTCCCCAGTTCATCCAAGCGTGTAAGGGTGCCGACATCGTGTCGGGAAGTCGTTACCTGCAGACCTTCACCGGAGACAACCACCCGCCCGCGGACCGGCAACGTATTAACGAGTTGATTACTTCAGAACTTAACGATCGCTTGTCGCTGAAACTGACGGATGCCTTTTGTGGTTTCAAAGCTTATCGTGTATCTGCGTTGCGCAAGTTGGATTTAACCGAACCGGGGTATGCAATGCCTCTGGAATTGTGGGCTCAAGCGGCAACCGCCGGGCTTCGCATTGTCGAGTCACCCGTGCCACTGATCTACTTGGATGGAAGTCGCTCGTTTGGAGGAGCCCTGGACGAAGCAGAAGTACGCGTGGAATACTACCGGTTGGTCCTCGACCGTAGCATCGAGTCGGTGGAAGGCCAAGTGTCAACCTCTTCCGTCCGATTATGTAGCGAGGGTACGTAGTACTGGCGATGGGTTCCCCCATGGAATATCGTCGCCTGCGGGCTCCCAGCCGGCATGGCGAGATTCTGACTGATCCGCCACTGACCGAAGTTGGTCCCTTGATTCAATACAACGAGTCATTGCGGGCCCAGTACGCTTACGACTTTCAAGGCCACTCGCTCTCCGACTGCGCGGCGACTGCCCGTAACGAGCTTCTCGATTTGGCGACCCAGTACACTCGTTCTTACCGCGACATCGGCGATTCCTTGGTTAAACAACAGCGCATCTTTTTGGCAGGACACCAACCCGAGCTTTATCATGCGGGAGTGTGGTTCAAGAGCTTCGTGCTCTCCCAGTTGGCGAAAAAGCACCAGGCCGTCGGCATCAACCTGATCATAGATAATGATCGGGTACAAAACCCAGCCATTAATGTTCCCGTTGGTTCTCTGGAAAAACCTCGCGTCACACGGATCGCCATGGACCGTGAACAGCAGGCCTGTCCATTTGAAGAACGCGAGTGTCAGGATCTTGCGTTGTTCAATTCCTTTGCGACTCGAGTCGCAACTGCCGTGTCTCCGTTCGAATCCGACCCTTTAATTCTTCGCCTCTGGCCACACGCAATGACCGCCCTCTCCGAGACACCCAAACTGGGCCAGAGCATCGCTCGTGCCCGACACCAGTTTGAAGCGGAATGCGGTTTGGAAACTTGCGAAGTGCCGCTGAGCCTGCTCTGCAGCACCTGGTCGTTTTATCACTTTGCAAGTCATCTGCTCGCGCATCTACCACGTTTTCACCAGGCATACAACGAGGCGCTCGGAGAATATCGCCGCGTCCATCGACTGCGCAACATCGCTCAACCGTTACCTGACTTGGCAAGTGAATCAGAATGGCTGGAGGCACCCTTCTGGTTGTGGAGTGCCGGCGATCCGACGCGTCGCCGTGTCTATGTCAAGAGTCAAGCGGGACACTTGCGGTTGAAAACCGGGGCGGGTGACCCGTTCATTCTGCCCATCTCTGCAGATTCTTCCGTAAATGACGCTGCCCAATGCCTGTTGAAAGGTCCCTGGAAATTGCGCCCACGGGCTCTTGTCACGACAATGTATGCCAGGCTGATGCTGAGCGATTTATTCTTGCACGGGATCGGCGGCGCAAAATATGATCAGATTGCCGAGCGGATTGTTCGCAATTTTTTTGGGTTCGAGTTGCCTCAACATCTTACGGTTTCGGCGACGATGCAGTTGCCATTGCAACTACCGGAGGCCCGACTCGAACAGTTACAGAACTTGAACCAACAGTTGCGGGACCTGCAATTCCATCCTGAAAGACATGTCTTAGAATCAGACCGTTCACAAGCCAGGCCTTGGATCGAGTCCAAGCAGAAATGGATCCACCAGGAATCATCTGACGGGAGCCAACTTGAACGACATCGAGCGATCGAACGCGCCAATAGTGCGTTGCAGTGTTTTGTCGCAGAAGAACGCCGACGTCTGGAAACACGCCACCTGAAGTTGGCCGATCAATTACCCAAGAATCAGTTGCTCTCCTCGCGAGAGTTCCCTTTTTGTCTTTATGCGAAAGATTTCCTGGTTCCCCTTCTCCTCGATTTAGCTGAAGACTCCCGTTGTTCTCACCAGTGACACCCGGGAGGCGGAAGCCGGAACAGCGAACGAGCAGTCAGTTCGGCCGGCCAAACGTCATTTGAATCACTTGGCGCAGATTCTGACATCTGTTTTGTCACCAGATCCTGGCAGGTCCAATCCGTCCTGAAATACCTTGACGGCCATTACTGCAAAACAAGTCCAACAGAAAACTCTGTACTCTAAAACATCTGTTTTTTTACACCTCTGTCGATCGATCTTCCGCGGCGATAAGAAATTCGGCCTAGGAGCAACAATTGAAGTCCCGCTATAATCCGCGTTCAGCTGCCGAATCCCAACTCATAGAAAAGGAGTTCTCGGCAATGCGGGCGATTGCTATTATCAATCAGAAGGGTGGCGTCGGGAAAACAACAACCGCCGTCAATCTTAGCGCAGCGCTGGCCGAAATGGGGCAGCGCGTTTGTCTGATGGATCTTGATCCCCAGGCTCATGCAACGCTTCATTTGGGCGTCCAGCCCGAGGATGGGGAAGGTACTATCTACCACGTCCTGATCGGTGATGCGCGCCTGAGTGATGTTCGCCGCCAGGTTGCGGAGAACCTGTGGGTGATACCGTCACATCTTGATCTGGCCGCAGCAGAAGTCGAGCTAGTCGGTGAAGTGGGTCGCGAGGTCCTTTTGCAAGATGCATTGGCCAATGATCCCCAAGACATCGACTACCTTTTGATTGACTGCCCACCTTCGTTGGGGTTGCTGACGTTAAATGCATTAGCAGCCATCGACGAGGTTTTCCTTCCACTTCAACCTCATTTTTTGGCACTACATGGGCTCAGCAAACTTCTCGGGACAATCGAAGTCGTAGCTCGCAGGATCAATCCAGGTTTGCAACTCTCGGGAGTCGTTTTCTGCATGTACGAATCCGGGACCCGTCTGGCTCAGGAAGTATGCCGGGATGTCGACAAATTCTTCTCTCAACAACACGCCCCGGGTTCCCCTTGGAACCATGCGTCCGCCTTTCAGAACAAAATTCGTCGCAACATCCGTCTGGCGGAAGCTCCCAGCTTTGGTCAATCGATCTTTGAATATGCGCCTCATTCGAACGGCGCGGCCGACTATCGGCAACTGGCTAGCGAAGTCCTGGATATGTCTCCTCGCAAAAACACTGCGACGGCCAAGGCAAACTAGGGCCTCCGTGACCAACAAAAATTCTGCTGCCTTTCAAACTATACCGACCGAAGACAGACCGCGAAAAGACGAATGGTTTAGAGAGAACACCTGAAAGTCGTGGATTGCCTTGTCCACGTTGTTAAACTCCACTGCTCGCAGTCCGGCTTCTCAAGGATAAGTCTGGTCTCCAAACACTAACGCAAGCAAACCTATCGCACTTCCCGGAGACACCGTCAGATGGGCAAAATGAGCGCCCGGTTTCCCGCGGCGAAAAGCCCGCCGCCCATCGAAAACATCCCGTCTGTCGGCATCGAGAATCCCTGCAAGAAACACCCTTGAAGAAGAGCTTGCATTACACGGAAATCTGGTCGCGGGAGAAGCCAGGCCTTATCCGCCAGGCGGCGGTGCGTCCCCACCCTTTTCGCCATCTCTCTCGTCCCCGAGGGCGCCGGCAAGTCCTGTCGCGCCCTCGCTTCGTGACACGACCGCCGCGCAGGTGGTGTCGCTCCAGACATTGGTCGCGGTGCGCAGCATGTCGAGCGGACGGTCGACGGCCAGCAACAGGAAAGCCGCCTCGGTGGGCAGCTTCAGCGCCTGGAGAATTGTTATCATCATCACCAGCCCCGCCGAGGGAATTCCCGCGGCACCCACAGAGGCCAGCAGGGCCGTAAGGACTACGTAAGTCTGTATCCCCAGGGTGAGCTCAAACGGATTAGGCCCAACTCCGGAATAATACTGGGCCAGGAAGATCACGCCCATGCACTCGTAGAGCGCCGTTCCATCCATGTTGACCGTCGCCCCCAGCGGCAGGCTGAAAGAAGACACCGTGTCGCTCGCCCGGCCACTCTCCTTCACCGTGCGCATGGTGACGGGCAGGGTGGCCGAGGATGAACTGGTGGAAAAGGCCGTGATAATCGCCGGCCACATGGCTTTGGCCCAGCTCAACGGGTTGATACGACCGACGAAGCGAAGGATCAGGGGCAGGGTGATGCAGAAATGAATGGCGATCGCCAGCGCCACGCACCCCATGAACACCAGGAGATCCTCAAAAACATCCATGCCGGTTTTTCCGACAACCCGGGCAATCAGTGCAACCACGGCGATTGGGATAAACTTCAGAATGAACTCGGCCATCTTCATCATCACTTCGAAGCCGGACTCGAAGAGCTGCTTGAGAAGACCCCCGCCGGGACCGGACAATTTCGTGATAAAGAAGCCGAAGAGGATGCTGAAGAAGATCACCTGCAGAATTGTCGAGTTGCTCGAAAGCGAGCCGAAAATATTTTCGGGAACCATGTCCAGGACAATATCCGAGGCATCGGCGTGGCCGAAATCTTTCTCTCCGACTGAGGATGTGAGGTTCAGCTCGGCCCCGATGCCCGGGTGGAAGACATTGACAACCGCGAGCCCCACGACGATTGCCAGCAGGCTCGTCATGAAGTAATAGGCCATGGTCTTCAAGCCGATCCGTCCCAGGGCCGAAGGATCCCCGACGCTGACCACGCCCGAGATGATCGAGGTGAGAATCAGCGGCACGATGAGCATCTTCAAAAGCTTCATAAACAGGCTGGCGATAAAATCAAAGGGAGCGATCCAGCGTGCCCGGGTCGAATCCGGCGACATCTCGACCTTCACCGGAACTGAAAAATCATCCACCCCCTCCCGCTGAAGCGTGAGATTGAGAGTCCCGCCGGGTGACTGGCCCGCCAGCAGGGATTCCCATGCCGTGAAGTCTCCCACGTCCTTTCCACCGAGTTGCAGTACCTTGTCCCCAATCTGCACGCCCTTGACGCCCCCGGTATCCTGCACCTGCGCAGTCCCGGAGACCTCCGCCATCTTGACCGGGATCCGCGCTTGCGCATCTGTCTGCTGGATGAGCAGTCCCACCCCGACACCCACGACGAGGGCGATGAGAACCAGCCAGTGCTTACTCAGCTTCAGGATCTTCATTAGTGCAGGTATCCTCCCTGGGGTGATGCAGAGGCCTGATGGTATACGCCCAAAAGGAACTTCGTTTCAATACTGAACTGGGGGCATCCTCCCAACCTGCCGCCGCAAAGGGGATTTTCAATTGAAACCTTCGCCGCTGCAGACCATCCTTATGTCTCTCGGGGTGAAACAACCTCGTGGGGAATTTTCAACCGCCAGTTCCTCCGCAACGTCACCGGTCACCAGACAGTGCGAACGTCAAAACGCCCGAGTATCAGAAAATTCCACCGAGTTTGTCCTCCCTTCGGGAGCCACCATCAATATGGCTGGAACCGCACTTTATGAAGCTGTGGTGCCAATCTTCATCGCCCAAGCCATTAACCAGAACCTGGAACCTTCTCAGCAAGTGGTGGGTGCTGTCACCGCAAGAACCGCGACAATAGGGGCCGCCGGAATTCCCGAAGCGGGTCTGGTCACTATGTTGATCGTCCAAATGCCGGCGGCCTGCCACAGGAACACATTGCCTTAACCCGTTCGATCAATTGGCTGCTTGAACGTTTCAGAACCGCAGTCAACGTGCTGGGGGACTCGATGGGAGCGGCCGTTGTCGAAAAAAACCATCAAACCTTCCTGATCTCAGGAGCGATCGCATTCCACCAACCTTTTCTGAATAACCTTCAGAATGCCTTGAGCCACCAACCGCTTCGAGCCGGAAATAGTTTCACCCACTTTTCCTTCCGGGGCAAGCACTTCCACTCGATTCTCATCCGAATTCATGGCCGTGGGCTCGTTCAACACGATCAAATCACAACTTTTGCGTTCCAATTTGACGATCGCACGGAATCGATGGTCTTCGGTTTCCAGGGCAAAACCAACAAGCCACTGGTGTTTCTTCTGGGCACCCAATGTGGCAACCACATCAGAAGTTTCCACCAAGTGCAGTTGAAGTGGTTCACCGGTCTTCGCGATCTTGTTGTTTTCGACGCGTACCGGGCGATAATCACAGGGAGCAGCGGCCCCGATGACTCCGTCACAATCGGGAAATATTCGGCAACAGGCAGCCAGCATCTCGTCGGTAGAAACGACTGATACGACTTCAGCTGCTGGGGGATATTCCACTTCTACGGGACCACTGACGACCACGACTTGATGACGCAATTCAAGACAGGCTTGAGTCAATGCAACACCCATGCGACCACTGGAACCATTCGTAAGATAACGAACCGGATCCAAATATTGCCGAGTCGGTCCGGACGTGATGAGAATTCGAGCCATACGTCATCGATTCGAGTTACTTGCCGGACGCATTGAAGCAATTGACTTTGAAAATCTGGCTGCTAAACGTTGACGGTGGAGAGCACCGCTGCAAATTGTAAGCGTCCGTGGTCGGTCGAAGTCAAGCAAAGCTCCGGCTGTTCGGCGCTCTCAAAACAGGTATTCTGCCTCCTGAGCTTCCAGCTTTGTCTCACAACCTAACATTCATTCAGCATTGCCGTGATCGTCGCAAAGATTCGTTCCGGTGCAGCCATCCGTCCAACTCCCCTTTGTCGGCAGCTGAGCCAACCTTCCTCCGGATCTACAAAGTGAACGCCGTCGCTTCGCAAACTGGAAACGTTTCGCTGAACAACAGGTTTTTCCCACATCTCGCAGTTCATGGCGGGCGCCAGTAACACGGGTGCCTGAAAAGAGAGATACAGAGTGCTCAACAAGTCATCGGCGATTCCTGCAGCCGTTTTCGCCAAAAAGTTCGCGGTAGCGGGAGTCACACAAAGAATTTGCGCGCTGCGGGCCAATTCAATGTGGGGCCCCAACGGATGCTCCTGTTGATCGAAGACGTCCGTTAAAACTCGATTTCCAGTCAGGGCTTCAAAAGTGGCGGCGCCGACAAAACGTGTTGCGGCAAGCGTCATGACCACTTCGACCTCTGCGCCGGCTTGCACCAACTGGCTGACAAGTGCCGCCGATTTATACGCCGCGACACCACCCGTCACCCCCACAACCAACCGGGAACCGTTCATAAATCACACACGCCTGGAGCTCCAACGTATGCGCCGTGCAGATCATAATGAGCACGGCGTACCAGAAGTCTTAAGCAACTTTTGAATTCCGTCGTCAATCGATACTTGACATGTGCGGAGATACCACGTCAGGATCCAAGGTCCGCTGGATCCAGGTCAGCCAAACCACCGCCACTTTCTTCAATTTCTCCGGTAATACGTACTTCGCTCGACGTATCCAGATAAATCTTATCCTGTTTGATCTCCTGGATCACGATTTGCATTTTGTCTTTTGTATCTAACTCGACGAGCGGTCGGCTTCCCTTGTTCAGTGCCACCAGTCGCTTCTGAATCAGCGTCGATAACTTAAATCGGCCACCTACTTTATTGACAATTACCTCTTCTTTAAGTTCTTCAATCATCCTGGAATCGCTCCCCTTGGTTACAATCACCCATTCGTTTGATAGCTGTCCAGTATCTTGCTTAGTTCTTCTACCGCTTGCTCCACATCACCGTTGGTCACATCGTGCCGATACCGGTCAATAAACGTTAATTCCCGCTTCGCCACTTCCAGACGTTTGCAGATTTTTTCTTCCGATTCGGTACCCCGACCACGAAGACGACGTTCGAGTTCGTTCAAAGATCCCGGGTGAAGAAATATCGTGATCGCATCGGTATACTTTTGCAGTACGGTCGCGGATCCCTCGACGTCAATCTCTAAGACTACCCACTTTCCGTCTTGAAGGCTAGTCGTAACGGTTTCAGCAAGTGTCCCATACCAGTATCCACTGCCAAATACCTCCATACACTCCAGAAAATCGCCTGCCGCACGTCTTCCTTGGAACTCTTTGTCAGCTAGAAAATGATAAGCGACTCCATCTTTCTCACCAGGCCGAGGCGGGCGCGTCGTAGCCGATACACTCAGGGTCAAAGGCAAGGAACTTTTTTCCAGAAGTCGCCCCAGAACCGTCGTCTTACCTGCCCCGGAAGGTCCTGAGACAATGACAAGTTTGCCCACGCTATTCGACATTCTGAATCATCTCGCGTATCCGCTCATTGGCCGCTTTCATTTCGATGACGTGCCGCGAAATCTCCGAATCGTTGGCTTTCGAACCAATGGTGTTGGTTTCCCGAAAAATTTCTTGTGTCAAAAAATCGAGTTTGCGTCCCGAGCTTTCCACTGCGTCCATGGTCGTATCGAACTGATCGAGATGGCTTCGTAATCGTACAAGCTCTTCTGAGATATCGCAGCGTTCTGCAAAAATTCCCACTTCACGAATAATATCTGCCTGTTCGACGGCCGCATCATGATCGTCGAGTATTTTTTGCACCCGTTCGGTAAGGCGAGTTCGGTAATTCTCCACCACTTTTTCCGTCCGGGACTGGATGGATGCGACACGGTCTGCGATGGCTTGACAGTTCAAACGCAAATCAGCCGCCATTGCATGACCTTCTTCAGTGCGCATCTTGGCCAGCATCTCCAGCGCCTGTTTGATCGTCGTCTCGACCAACGGCCAACACTCGGAAGCCCGCTGACTCAAACCCTGAGACTCGTTGATGACACCCGGCAACCCTAACAACGTTTTCAGCGGGATATCTCCGGAGTAGTTCAAGTCCTTCTGCACTGTTTGCAGCTGATGGCTATATCCTGCCAAAACTTGTGTATTGATTTTATAGTCATCTGCGGAAGGTTCCCGATCCAGGCGTAATCCCAGTTGCACGGTACCACGTTTCACATATTTTCGGACAACCGATTCGATGAGCGTTTCCAGAGAACCAAAACCCTCCGGCGCCCGGAAATTGAGCTTGAAATAACGGCTATTAATAGCACGCGCCTCGACGGCAACACTTACGCCATCCGCGTGGGCTTGCGCTTCACCATATCCAGTCATGCTCAGTAACATCTGCCAGGGTACTCCGAAGGTGATGTTTTGGGTTTAGGCACGAGACAGGAAACTCTCATCCAACGACGATCAATAGTTCGCACGCTTCACGATTGCCACATGGCTGCACCGCAAGGTACAGGCATACCCGTCAAGACGAAAATGTTTCCATGGGGATACGCCTACCTGCAGCTTGCAGTGAAATTGCCCGTCCCTGCAATCATCAGTCGGTCACTTGGTGAAATTGATCCACTTCAGACAACTCAACCGGATGGAATATTCACGGACCATTTTGCGACTCATCATCGGCACCGGCCGATTCGCTATCTGTTTGTTGAGTTGCCTGTGCGCCCTCGACCGAGTCAGTCACATTGGCTGAGTCACCACTAACGGGGTCGGTGCCCGAAAGTCCTGTGTCACTTGTGGTCGCCGCAGCCGGATTCGTGCCACCCACATTGGCTGATTGTCGCCCCAAAACAATGACTGCCGCCATGCTCAGAAATATCCACAAGGAAGCAACAACAATCGTCAACTTCGTAAATGTGTCACCTGCTTTCGTGCCAAAAGCACTCTGGCCACCCATGCCTCCCAAAGCACCCGCCAGACCTCCTCCGCGACCGCGCTGCACCAAAACCAGTAGTATCAGAAACACGGCTGACGAAAACATAAAGATGCCAAAAAAGGCTTGCCAGAACTGTGCCGCGAAGAGTGTCAGAGCCATTGTATTTGTTCTCTCAATACGAAACTGATGGACCACATCTCAATCAAGGATTGGCTGTGACAATCGCCAGGAACGATTCAGCTTGCAGGGAAGCACCTCCCACAAGTGCCCCATCGATGTTCGGCTGCGACAGCAGGACCCTAGCATTATCTGGTTTGACGCTGCCGCCATACTGAATTCGAATCGCCTCTGCAACCTCCTGATTGTACCGTTTTCGGATCAGGCTGCGAAGGTCGGCATGGACCTCCTCGGCCTGTTCCGGAGTTGCGACCTGTCCTGTCCCGATGGCCCAAACCGGCTCATAAGCGATCACTACACGTTGCATTTGTGCGGACGACAGGCCCTTACAGGACCCTTCGAACTGCCTCCGAATCACCTCGCCTGTGTCACCCGCCTCCCGTTCGGCAAGTGTTTCACCGACACAAAGGATCGGCACGAGCGGGTCAGACGCCGTTAGCGCCGCCAGAACTTTCAGACGAATCAACTCGTCCTGCTCACCTAAAACGTGACGTCGCTCACTATGACCAAGGATCACATACTTACAACCCAAATCAGCCAACATGGCAGTACCGACCTCGCCGGTAAAAGCTCCGGAAGCCTCGTGATACATATTTTGGGCCCCCAGAACAATCGACGAATCTCGCAAGGCATCACCCACCACGTCCAAATAGACGCTGGGAGGACAGATTATCACGTCGGCCGCTGTCGGTGTTTCCAGACCGTCAACTAGATTTCGGACAAGCCTTACAGCTTCGTCCTTATCCAGATTCATTTTCCAGTTGCCAGCAATCAATAAGCGTTTCACCACAGTAGCTTTCTTGTTTGAATCGTCTCCCGACCGCCGTGGGCCTACCGACTGTCACGGCAACAATTCTTCTCTTGACTCGAGGTTCGCTGGTTCAGCAAAGGTAGACATTGCCTCTCCTTTTTCATTTGAAAGCGAACTCTCCACAATTTATTTAGCAAGCATTTGCGATTCTTTTCCCGCTTTCTCCGTTAAGGCTTTCTGTTGATTTGAACGCTCAGATGGCGTCCCGGAAAAACGTATGCGAGAGGTGCCTACTAACCTACTGGCTCATTCCTGCCATAGGCACCCAAAACTTCCAGGCGAACCACTTTTTTGTCAAGTGACGTCAGCGCCCGTTTGACCTTGGTGTCTTGCGGATGGCCTTCGAGTTCCACAAAAAAAAGATACTCGTTTTGCGAACCCCGCAGAGGAAACGATTCAATCCACGTCAAATTGAGGGAGCTTCTTTTGAATACCGACATGGCATTGGCCAGGGCACCAGGTTGATGAGCAAGTCCAAACATGAGTGCTGTTTTGTCGCTGCCCGTCCGAGAGGCGATTTCGGGACCAATGACAGCAAAACGAGTGATGTTGTCCTGGTTATCTTCAATCGCCGCCGCAATGACTTCCAGTTCGTAATGCATACCGGCCTGACGACTGGCGATTGCCGCAACCCCTTTTTTCTTAGCTGCCAACTGTGCAGCAACTGCAGTGCTGCTGACTTCCTTCAACTCGGCACCCGGGACGTGTTTTGCCAACCAGTTGCGACACTGGGATAACGCCTGCGGCTTGCTGTAAACTTCGCGAATTTCCGATCGCTGACATCGTCCCAGCAAATGGTGGTGAATCCGCAATGGTACCTCGCCACACACTTTGACAGATACGCGAGCAAACATATCGAGCGTGTCGACGATGCGTCCGTCAGTCGAATTTTCCAAGGGTACCAAGCCATAATCGACATCGCCGTTCCGTGCTTCCTTGAAGACGGCGGCGATTGTCTCGACGGGAATCAGATCGGCGCTCTCACCGAATCGTTCCGAAGCCGCCAAGTGGCTGAAGCTGTAGGGTGGCCCCAAATAGGCAACCTTCACGGGAGCGATCAACTGGCGGGACCCGCTCAACAGCTCTCGAAATACCGCTCGTAACGTTGTTGCGTCCACGAGCCCGCCCTGGGAGACCGATTTTCCCAGGGCTCGACTGACAACTTTGACGTCGCAAAAGTCAGCTGCGCTTTCCACCGAGAATCTTGCCAGCTTCTTCACCAAGCCGGCCCGCTCATTGACCAGCTTGACCAGTTCCTGATCCACGCGTTTGATTTTTGCGCGCAATTGACCAGCGGTCGCCTTACCAGCTCGAGCTGAAGACTTCTTCTTGGTGGGTTGTTTGGCCACGACGGCTAGGACGAGGTGAAAATTGAATCTGATTCCCTTCTGTCAAAATGGCAGAAGGTGCGAATGCACGATTATAACGATCGACGACTCGAGACATAATGCCTGTCCTAAGTAATTTATGGCAAAACACTTAGGCCGATGATTCGTACGAATCGGAAAGACTGGCATAGGCTTTGCTGTATAGGAACCTCGAGGTTTCTGTCCGCCGTTTTGCGGTTGCGCTAAACGGCACCAGTATTTGAACTTAGAACAAAGCAGTAGATAGCACTTCGTTGTCCGCAACGCGTTTGGGCCACTCACCGGACTGAACTGGCAGGCAAAAAGCGCGGATCGTCATTCAAGGAGAAAGCGATGGCAGAGGGCGAAAAGATCATTGGTATCGACTTAGGCACTACCAACTCGGTGGTATCGGTAATGGAAGGGGATGAGCCGAAAATCATTCCCAACCCCGAAGGAAACCGTATTACTCCGAGCGTCGTTGCCTTCAATGACAAGGGTGAAACACTGGTCGGTGAACCTGCTCGCCGGCAAGCCGTTACCAACCCTCAAAGAACGATTTATTCGATCAAGCGTTTCATGGGCCGCCGACACAACGAGGTAGAATCTGAAGAGAAGATGGTCCCGTACGAAGTGATGGGTGGCAGCGACGAATACGTCAAGGTGAAAGTTGACGGTCAGGAACACACTCCCCAGGAAATTTCAGCAAAGATTTTGCGAAAATTGAAGGAATCCGCGGAATCCTACCTGGGCCATAAAGTCAACAAGGCCGTGATCACCGTCCCCGCCTATTTTAACGATTCACAGCGGCAAGCGACCAAAGATGCCGGGCAAATTGCGGGAATCGAGGTGGCTCGTATTATCAACGAACCAACTGCCGCTGCTTTGAGCTACGGATTGGATAAGAAAACTCAAGAGAAAATCGTTGTCTTCGACTTGGGAGGAGGAACCTTTGACGTCTCGATTCTCGAAGTCGCTGAAACGGAAGGCAACGACGACAATATCAGGGTATTCGAGGTGATCAGTACCAGTGGCGACACCCACCTGGGTGGCGACGATCTTGATGAAATCTTAATCAACCACGTTGCGAACGAATTCAAACGCGAACAGGGCATCGATCTTCGTGATGACATGATGGCTTTGCAGCGGTTGCAGGAAGCATGCGAAAAGGCCAAAAAAGAATTAAGCTCGACAGCTTCCACGGATATTAATTTGCCGTTCATTACCGCCGATGCTTCCGGGCCTAAGCATCTCCAGCTAAGCATTTCTCGCTCAAAATTTGAGGAGTTGATCGATCCGCTGATTGAACGCTGTCGTGGCCCGGTGATGCAGGCCCTCAAGGATGCCAAGTTGCAGCCTAGTGAAATCGACGAAATTGTGTTGGTCGGTGGTTCGACACGCGTACCAAAAGTTCAGCAACTGGTGAAAGAAGTCTTTGGAAAAGACCCTCACCGGGGTGTCAATCCGGATGAAGTCGTAGCTGCTGGTGCGGCCATTCAAGGAAGTGTTCTGGCAGGCGACCGCAAGGATGTGTTGTTGCTGGATGTGACGCCCTTGTCCCTGGGCATCGAAACACTGGGTGGAGTCTTCACAAAGCTCGTCGAACGAAACACCACGGTTCCAACAGAGCGAAAACAGGTTTTTAGTACGGCCGAAGACAACCAAACAGCTGTTACTGTGCGTGTCTTCCAGGGAGAGCGCGAAATGGCTTCCGACAACCGTTTGCTCGGTCAGTTCAACTTGGAGGGTATTCCTTCAGCGCCGCGTGGAATGCCGCAGATTGAAGTCAAATTTGACCTTGATCAAAATGGCATTCTCAATGTTTCTGCGAAAGAGCTGGGAACGGGTAAAGAACAATCCGTTCGCATCGAACAGTCTTCCGGGCTTTCGGACGACGAGATCAGTCACATGCGGAGTGACGCGGAGGAACATGCCGCAGGCGATAAACAACGACGCGAACTGGCCGAATCACGTAACCAGGCGGACCAGATGTGCTTCCAAATCGAAAAAATGATGAAGGAGCACGAGGATAAATTAAGTGAGGACGACAAAAAACCGTTGGAAGCCGCCATTGCCAAGGCACACGAAGTGGCCAAAAGTGAAGATGTTCAGGCCATAAAAAGCGCCATTGAAGAACTGGAACAGGCATCTCACGCCTTTAGCAAAACATTGTACGAAAGTGCGCAGACAGCTGGAGAGCCGGCAGACACAAATGTCGAGTCTGCTGACCCGACAGATGGTGAGGCAAGCACAGAGGACGACGCGATCGACGCCGAGTTCGAGGTCAAGGATTCGTAATCCGGCACTTCCTTCAGTGAGATCCGCTGAGCAAGAATGGTCAGGCGCTGTAACCCCGGGGGTTACCGCCACGTCATTCTGTTCCAACAACTTGATCCGTCTGGGTTTGTGCTGCGCGCAAGAGCAAGATCTTTTTGGTGCAGCAAGATAATCAAGGACCAAGGGCTCCCCGTTACATAGCGCTCCATCACCTCGAGGTCGAGCCTTGCCGTGAGGAACGTGACCTACTTAATGAAAGAGTTAGAGGAGGCAGAGCCATGGTATTTTCATTCGACAAATTTACCATCAAAGCTCAGGAAGCGATTCAACGTGCCCAAAGCCTGGCGCTGGATCATGGGCAGCCGTCGATCGATCCTCTGCATCTGCTGGCTGCGCTGGTGGCCGAAAGCGACGGGATTGTGTGTCCCATTCTGGATAACATTGGTGTTGATGTTTCACAGTTGAACAACATGATTCATTCAGAGATTGGTCGCCTGCCGAAGGTTTCCGGAGGAAGTGCGCCTCAAATGACCGGCGAGCTGAATCAGGTGCTGCAACAGGCTGTCCAAGAATCCACGTTCATGAAAGACGAGTACGTCTCCAGTGAGCACTTGATCCTGGCTTTGACCAAGACCTCAAATAAAGCGGAAGATCTGCTGCAATTGAACGGCATCAACGAAGCAGACGTGTTGGGAGCCCTGCGGAAAATACGCGGCAGTGCCCGGGTGACAGACCAAAATCCCGAGGATAAATTTCAAGCACTGGAAAAGTACGGGATCGATTTAGTGAAACAGGCCACAGCCGGAAAACTCGATCCTGTCATTGGCCGAGACGGTGAAATCCGTCGCGTGATCCAAGTACTTTCGCGACGCACCAAGAACAATCCCGTTTTGATCGGTGAACCGGGCGTCGGTAAGACCGCCATTGCTGAGGGACTCGCTCTGCGAATTGTCCAGGGTGACGTGCCGCAAAGCTTAAAAAACCAGCACGTGATCGCCCTCGACATGGGAGCCCTCGTGGCGGGCGCCAAATTTCGTGGAGAATTCGAGGATCGCCTGAAAGCGGTCCTCCGTGAAGTGACTGACGCCGCTGGAAAAGTGGTCCTATTCATTGATGAATTACATACGGTCGTGGGAGGCGGTAACGCCGAGGGAGGTAGCGATGCGGCTAACCTCTTGAAACCCGCACTCGCTCGAGGAGAACTACGTTGCGTTGGCGCCACGACCCTGGATGAATACCGACAGTATATCGAAAAGGATGCGGCGCTCGAGCGCCGTTTCCAACCCATCAACGTCAGTGAACCTTCGGTGGAAGATGCGGTCGCAATCTTACGCGGACTGAAATCTCGCTACGAAGCCCATCACGGCGTGAAAATCAAAGATTCAGCAATCGTCGCCGCGGCAAATCTCTCAAGTCGTTACATTGCGGATCGTTTTCTTCCCGATAAAGCGATTGACCTGGTCGATGAAGCAGCCAGTCGTCTGGCCATGGAACTCGAGAGTGTGCCCACCGAAATTGACGTGGTCCAAAGACGTCTGACTCAACTTGAACTCGCCGCGCGACAATTGGCAGAGGAAACCGAAGAACACGCCCAGGAACGCCTGTGCGAAATCGAAACAGAAATGGAAGAACTCAAGCAAAAACTAGCCAGCCTCCGTGAGCAGTGGGAAGCTGAAAAAGTGGGGTTGGGTGATGTTCAGAAAGTACGCAACGACTTGGCCCAGGCCGAACTCGGATTCGGCCAGTTAGATGCCGCCATTAAAGAGAAACAAGCAAGCGGAGATCCAGTCGGAGAAGAAGAATATCAGCGTCTTTACGAATTAGACAATCAGCTGAAAATCTTTCGAGCACGGATCGATGCCGAAGCGTCCGACGAGCAACAATCAAAGGACATAGATAAAGCATACTCAAACCGACGATTGCTACGGCGCGAGGTCACCGAAGAAGAAATCAGCGAGGTGGTGAGTCTCTGGACTGGTATTCCCACCACACGAATGCTCGAAACCGAACGAGCAAAGCTGCTGGTGATGGAGGAGCGCTTGCATCAAAGAGTGGTCGGCCAGCACGAAGCCGTAGAGGCCGTATCCAATGCAGTCCGGCGCAACCGGAGTGGATTGCAGGACGTCAACCGACCCATCGGTTCTTTCCTTTTTCTGGGACCGACAGGAGTAGGAAAAACCGAACTGTGCAAAGCTTTGGCGGAAGTCCTGTTCGACGACGAACATGCCATGGTCCGACTCGACATGAGTGAATTTCAGGAACGGCACACCGTGAGCCGTCTTATCGGCGCCCCTCCTGGTTACGTTGGCTACGAAGAGGGTGGAAAGTTAACCGAAGCAGTTCGTCGTCGGCCCTACAGTGTGGTCCTGTTGGACGAAATAGAAAAAGCACATCGAGATGTGTTTAATATCCTGCTGCAGGTACTGGACGACGGGCGTTTGACCGACAACCACGGACACACTGTCAACTTCACCAATTCGATCGTGGTGATGACCAGCAACATCGGAAGCCAATTGATTCAAAAAATTGCGCAGGAGGGCGGGACGGTGGAGGAAATGCACGAAACCGTCAATGAGTCCCTCCAAGGTCATTTCCTGCCTGAATTCCTCAATCGCATCGATGAATCCATCCTTTTCCACCCGCTGAAGCGCGAAGAAATTGCAAAGATTGCCGATTTGCAGATCGGGCTACTGACCAAGCAGTTAGAACAACAAAATCTGCGGCTGACCGTTTCCGAACCGGCCCGGCAGCAAATCGCATCCCAGGGGTATGATCCTGCGTTCGGAGCACGGCCTCTCAAACGGCTCATCCAGCAACGAATTCAAAACCCCCTGGCCACCGAGTTACTCAAGGGGAATTTACAGGAAGGTGATGGACTGATCGTAGACTACCAACATGACATGTTTACTTTTTCCCAACATCCCGCGGCAACGGTCGTCGAAACCGCGTCCGTACGGTAGGCTCTCATCAGCTCAATATCACATTACCGTGAGACGTTACATGGAAGGAACCTGGAATCGAAGGACCCGGATCCTAAAGATTCATCGATCGGGCTGCTTCGCACGACTATCATTGGTGGCGTGTGTTCAAGTGTGGCCGCGGATAAGGTCGTGTCCACCATTTCACCTGGCTGCTTCCGCTGGAAGTTGTGCTCCCGCACACGCCTCGCTTCCCGACGCTATCTCTATTGCAAAGCGGCGCATGAGTTGGGAACGGGAGGACACTTTCACACAATCAAGCTTGCAACCCTATGATTCGGCGGACTTTCCAACGTCGTATTGTTTCTAGCCGGGGAATCCCGTCCTTTCCTGATCCCGTCTGCCGAAGATGGATTGACCCCGCTTGATCGAAGACCTCCAACAGCTGTGATACAATTTTCATGGACGTTTCCAAAGTGGTGTGGTTAGCTCCTGGATGACCTGGCAGGATACTCGCAAAATCAAAACGGTTCTCTGTGACTCTTCTCTATTACGATCCTGTCTTTCTACTACACGACACGGGTTTCCATCCGGAGTGTATCGAACGTCTGCGGAAAATTTCTGCGCATTTAAAACACGAACAGCTCGATGTACGCTGTACGAAGCCGGCTTGCCCTACGATCTCAGCAGATCTGCTACAGAAAGTACATCCTGTCGAACATACTAGAATGATCGAGCAGTTTGTCGCGCGGGGTGGCGGAAGGATTGAAACCGACACCATCGTTTCTCATGGTTCCTATCGCGCAGCCCTGCAAGCCGCCGGGGCAGCAGCGGATGCAGTCGCACGCGTTCTGACCGGACAGGACCTCACCGCACTTTGCTTGGTCCGCCCGCCCGGCCACCACGCTTTGCCTGATAAGGTCATGGGGTTTTGTCTGCTGAACAACGTCGCCATTGCCGCGCGCGTCGCCCATACCGAATTCAGTCTGGAGCGCATTCTGATCGTGGACTGGGATGTCCATCACGGAAACGGAACGCAGGATATCTTTTGGGAAGACCCCCATGTGGCCTTTTTTTCAATCCACCGCTGGCCATTTTATCCGGGAACCGGCCTGACCCAGGAAACCGGAAGCGGTGCTGGTTTGGGTACCACATTAAATTTGCCGACCGAGTTTGAAACTTCCCGAGAACAATACTTGGATTCGTTTCAGTTACAATTAGAACACTTCGCAAAGAAAATCCAGCCCCAGTTAATCTTGATTAGCGCCGGATTTGATAGCCATCGCCAGGATCCGATCGGTTCCCTGGGTTTGGAAACCGAAGACTTTTCTCGGCTCACGCGAATCGTGTTAGAACTGGCCCAGTCGTATTGCGAAGGTCGGGTGGTGAGCGTTTTGGAGGGTGGCTACAATACGAAGGTTTTAGCAGAAAGTGTGGGGGTGCACTTGGCCGAAATGTTAGGGCAGTAGGATCGTGCCAGTCGATCAGAAAATCTTTGGTCTGCTGGCAGGCACCTGTGGGCCTGGAGACCCGTCCCGCAACTCAACCGCCTGAGTCACCGCGGGGCACAGTTCCAAACAAGCGGCAGGTAAGTTGGCAGGAAATCTTGTTCCTGGCCTCCGCACAGTTCCGGCAGCCGGACACCACTACATTTTCAACCGAATCGTGTTTTCTCGTCAGAAGTTTTCATCGGACTACGTGCCATATTCCGACGGGGTTTATTTTTCTGGCCCATTTGCAACCAGATTTTCCAAGATTAGCCTTCGCAGAACGGGTTTCCTCCAGTGGCAACATACGCGGTTATCCTGCCAGCGGCTGGAAAGAGCAGCCGCTTTCGCGACCAGCACTATAAAAAGCCTTTCGCGCTACTCGACAATCGGGCCGTCTGGCTCCATTCGGCTGAAAAATTCTTGAATCGGGATGACGTCAAACAAGTAATTATTGTGATCTCACCAGAGGATCAAGAACATTTCCAGATGAAGTTTGGCGCTAACGTCGCTATTTTGGGGCTCGACGTGGTGGCTGGAGGATCAACACGCTCGGCTTCCGTAGCCAACGCTCTGGCACATGTGAAACCAGACTTGGATTACATCGCAATTCACGACGCTGCGCGGCCTTGTTTGATAGATGAATGGATCAGCAAGATATTCAAAGCTGCTGAAGACAGCGGAGCAGCGATTTTCGCTGTGCCCGTCACCGGAACGCTGAAGCGTGTTGATTCCGAAAAAACAATTCAAGAGACCGTTTCGCGCGAACAGCTTTGGGAGGCCCAAACACCCCAGGTCTTTCGCCGACAACTGTTGCTGGATGCGTACGCTCAACAAGGTAATTTCGAGGCCACAGATGATGCCCAGTTGGTGGAGCGGATCGGTCACAAGGTAACCGTTGTTCCTGGTTCGTCCATCAACTTCAAGATTACGACCAAAGAAGACTTGCGACTTGCAGCGCAAGCTTTGAAAGCACTCCCCAAACCAAAACTCTCTGGTCCAACGCATCCTTTTGCTGACGACAACCTGTGGAGGTAGGGGAGGGGGAGTTCGGAAGGAAGTGCAGGGGGGACTCTACTCGTAACATTTTTCTAGTCTCGCACATTCGCTTTCCGAGAGAAAATTTGCTGACAATCCTGCCGCCACAAAAGGCTGCCTGAGAAGTCTTGTTTTTCACCTAACACTTACCACAAACCATTTGCGATGGATATTTTTTCTGAGTTGACATGGCGCGGCTTGATTCACCAGACGACGGATGAGAAACACCTGGCTCGGTGGCTGGCTGGTGGATCACGAACCGTTTATGTCGGTTTTGATCCCACGGCCTCCAGCCTGCACGTCGGAAGCCTGATGCCACTCATGACGCTACGACGCTTTCAGCAAGCTGGACATCATCCAGTGGCCTTGGTCGGGGGCGCAACCGGAATGATCGGCGACCCGAGTGGTAAGAGCCAAGAGCGCAACTTGCTTTCAGCCGACGCTTTGGAAGACAATGTGCAGGGCCTCAAAAGCCAGATGCTGAAATTCCTGGATTTTTCCCCGGGTTCTTTCGCTGCTGTACTCGTCAACAATTTTGACTGGATGCGACAGTTCAGTTATCTCGATTTCCTGCGTGATGTCGGAAAAAATTTCCCTGTCAACGTCATGTTGGCAAAAGACTCTGTCAAGAGTCGCATCGGCCGGGACGAAGGGGGCATCAGTTATACAGAATTCAGTTACATGCTGCTGCAGGCGTATGACTTCGTCCACCTGCATGACGAGTACGGTTGTGAACTGCAGATTGGCGGCAGTGATCAATGGGGAAACATCACGGCCGGAATCGATCTGGCACGCCGCATGCGAAATGTTCAATTGTACGGAATCACCAGCCCGCTTCTGACCAAAGTCGACGGTTCGAAAATGGGAAAAACTGAAAGTGGAACGGTATGGCTTTCACCTGAGCGGACAAGTCCTTACGTTTTCTATCAATATTGGATCAACATTGACGATGCAGACATCGGCATGTGCTTACGATATCTGACCGAACTCGAACACGAAGAAATCGAAGCCCTCGATGCGTCTCGAACCGAAAGCCCTCATTTGCGTGAAAGCCAGAAACGGGTGGCCGAAGAATTGACACGTTTGGTTCATGACTCTGCGGGTCTCGCCAGCGCTCAACGTGCATCGGCCACTTTTTTTGGCGCGCAGATCGACAAATCTTCTGACGAGCAGTTGTTGGAGATTTTCGCCGATGTTCCCAGCAAAGAACTGGTCATGCAGCGTCTGGCGGATGGTGGGTTGAATGTTGTTGACGCCATGGTTGAAGCAAGTTTAGCCAAGAGCAAGGGTGAGGCTCGGCGCACCGTGCAACAGGGCGGCGCCTACGTCAACAACCGGCGTGTCGACAGTATCGAGACGAAATTGACGCCTCAAAATCTTGTCGGGGATAGTATCATCGTGCTGCGCTCCGGCAAGAAAAAATACGCCCTTCTGAGGTTCGTTCGCTAGTCGGCAACCGTTGACCCGGCCAGTCGATACGAATACGATTGCAACATTGATGCGTCACGCTGTGAGGCGTTGGCCACATCAACGTCTGCCCCTGCCTTTCAATCTCCTCGTCCCCACGGCCTTTCGCGTGCGCAAATTCTTGCAAATCCTTGGGCTTTGTTTTGTGATCCTCCCGGTGGTGTTCGGTGCCTTGTTCCTGGGAATGCACATCGCCTCACGCCAGGAGCCACAATTCTACCGTCATGCCCTGGAACAGGACGCCAGGCCACAAGCTGACGCTGGAGACCAACTGGAGCGACAGGTACTGATGCTGCACAATGAGACGCAGCGGACAGGCAATTGGGAAGCCACGTTTACAGACAGTCAAATTAACGGCTGGCTGGCAAGCGACCTGGCTGAAAAATTTTCCGGAGTGTTGCCTCCGGAATTTAAAAACCCCAGAGTTGCAATCGAGTCAGGCAGGGCGTTGCTGGCCTGTGGTTATACGGATCCTCCAATTCAAACAGTGTTGTCCATGGAAGTGAATGTCCATCTCACGGAACAACCCAATGTGATTGCTATTCAAATTCACAAGGCACGAGCCGGCAAATTGCCGGTTCCCCTGGTCCAAGTCTTAAATAGCGTCAGCCTCTTCGCGCAGCGAGCTGAGATCGAGTTAAAATGGATGCAATTCGAAGGTGATCCCGTCGCAGAGTTGACGATTCCCGACCATCGGATGGAAATGAAAAAACTGCTTCACCTCGAAGCCCTGGAACTTCGTGACGGTGAAATCTATCTTGCTGGATCTACCGAAGCAGCAAAACAACCCGAAACCCGAACGCCTGCTGCTGAAAACATTCACAACGTCCAGTCGCCCGTTCAGATTCATTCAAAGCCACGGGAGAGTGACGGGATCGGATCGAACTGAAATTGCCATTCGTCGGTTTTTTCACGTTGAGCGGCCACCACTCGAGATGTCCAATTTGGAGTCAATAAATCAATCACGAATTGGGTCGTGTCTTCACCGTATAGCTTGTAGGTGCCTTTCATCCAAGCGGTCACAATACCACGTCCGCCGGTCACTTCTCCTTCGAACTCCAGGTAAGCCAGTCGATGATCGTCCAACAACAGCCCTTGAATCGTGGAACCAATGCGGGGTTCTTCAGAGAGGGCCCAGGTGCGTAGTACGCCAGCTTGCTCCAACATCAAATCCCAATGCAATCCACGGTCAGATTCGGGCGGCATTTCGTGTCGTAGAATGACGAATTGACAGGCAGGGCAAGGAAGCATTTTGGGAGAGGGCAGGGGAATAGGCTACAACAGGCTACAGAGCGGCAACTGATTGTAACTTCTGGACGCCCGGTTCTGTAGCCTTAAAGCTCCACTCTCCACTCATAGAAAATATCATTCTTCAAAAATGGTTGTGTCTTCCTCGACAACGATGCGGCTGTCTGAAAGGAGGCTCTCCAAGCTTGCCTGCAGGCGCACTGGTCCTGCCTCAACAGCAATTACCTCGATGCGGAAGGTAACTTCGTCAGCGGCCCGCAGTTCTGAGATTGGTTCCATGTGGATGGTTCGTCCTGTCGAAGGATAGCGGTTGTCCAATTTGACCGGACCTTGAATCTTCTCCAACTTTAACTCCGGTGGTATTTCCAGTGTAAGCTGTAGATTCCTGTCGCTCACCTCCCGGTTGTTGAAAATCCTCAACAGGTAGACGAGCTGTCGACCTTGTCGGACGGGATCACTCAAATCGGTCAGTGTTAACTCCGGACCGCCACTCGCTTGGTCGGGAACTTCCCGGACTCCATCCCGATTCGCGGGAACTTCAACTCGATCAGCCGGATCCAGTTCCACAATGCCAGCTCGATCATAAATTTCCATACAGGCGTCGTTGGAAACTGTCACGACAGGATGGCCCGAACTCACCGTCACGTGTGTGCACGTGTTTGGATCTGCCTCTAAACAATCGCACCGTATTCGCAGCAGTGATCGTGAACCAACAGGCAGCTGCGGAATTGACCATACCAAGGCTTTCCCTTCGACCACCCAACCTCGGGTTGCCTGAAAGGGTCTCAAGCCACTTGGATAATGGTCGTCGACGCGCACATCGAGAAGGGGTACATTTCCCGTGTTGACCACTTCAATCAAGAACTCAGCGACTTTTCCAAGTTCTCGCGATTGGGGACCAGTCTTTTTGACGGTGATGGCCGGATGTGGCTTGGCTCGAGCTGGTGTCGCCTGTAAACAAACTCTCTTCGATGTGTGGTGTCCGCCATCAGCGGTCAGTTCGAGCGAGTGGCAAAGGGTTCCGGCCTGTTGGACCGTAAAAGTGACAGCAAACCGTCTGGACTGCCCCGCTTCTAAAGTTCCTAACTGGCGCTGAATGGGACTGACAGCGTTTGCGTGTTCCAGCCCCTCGTCGAACCGGTCGTGAACAATAACATTCTGAATTGGTTGTTGACTCAAGTTGCGGGCGACGACTCGAAACTGAACTTCCCGGCCAACTTCAGCGATCTGAGGCCCGGACACTTCGAGCTTCAACGTCGGATCAACAACTCGGGCCGACAAGACTTCGTTGCATTCCAATCCATTTTCATCTTGAACATGAAAATAATGCTGATAACTTCCGGCACACTCCGCCTGACAACGAAACTCGATGACGCAGTGGCCACCGCCCTGCAGATCTCCAAGTCGCCACTGGATACGATTTCCATAAAATTCGGCGGCTGGATTGCTGTTCACTAGTGTAAGGCCTTCCGGCATCACTTCACTCAGTACAACGCCATTGGCAGGCAGATCTCCAGCATTCGAAACATCCAGGCGATATGTCATTGTGGTATCCACTTCACACACATCAGGACCTACTACACGCAAAGCCAGTTGGGCGGTACTCCAGCTGACCTGAGTTGAACCTTGGGCCAACACTAGTCGTGTGAAGTCGTTGTCTCTGGCGGGTGCCTGAATCACCTGAATGGCAATGTCACTAGTTCCGGCCTGCTGGCCCCGGGAAATGAGCTGGGCCACAGCACGCCCGCGATGGTTGGTGGGAATTTCCACGTAACGACTGCCGAGGGGGGCGAATCTGGCCGCCGTATCCCCCACCAACTCGTAGCGAACAATCGCACCACCGAGAGGCTCCCCGGTCGAAGCCCTGGTTACGGAAGTCGTCAGATCAACTGGCCTACCAACTTTAGCCTGCGTAGCTGGAGCAAACGTCGCTTCCACATCAACCCAATGCACCACAGCCGTCTGCTGAACGGAATCCCAGGCTCGCGAATCAGCTGCGTGGGCCGTCACACGACTCACACCCACACTGGAGGAGGCTAATGTCAACCACGACTCACCTTTCAGCACCAAAACATCATCCGATCGTGAAGCCGTACCTCGTGTCACGACCTGCGCGGTTTGCCCGGTTTGGCCCATTGCCAAGCTGTTGCTAACCTTACCCCAATCCAACCTGGGAACAATCCGCAACCTGGAAGCACCGATTTCACCAACCGAAACGAAATATCCCACGCTCTCTTGTGACATGATCCACTGTATCGGCTCTCCAGATATTAGCTTTCCATCCTGGCCACTGAGACCTGCTTTCAAAACAACCAGGCTACCCACCGGAGCGATGATCCTGGCGGGATTCACAAGGACACCCGTCGAAGCCGTTGTTGGTCCGACGACTTTCAACTCGGGTCGTAATGCAAGCCGGGAAGTGTCCCCGGGAACCGTGGACCGCGCCCCGGGCAAATCCGCCGGGTAACGTGCGGCTGGAATGACAGGCGGTGTCGCTGCGGGCAAGACTCCTTGCGGGCACGGGGGAGGCATGGGAGGGGTTTGATAAGCTGCCCCCGACCGACCAAAAGGTAACTCGGGCGTCACGATGGTAGCAGGTTCGGATCCCGGCAAGAAAAGCCGTTGTCCCGTGGGGTCGATGCGTGGCAAGCGTAGTTGTGCGCAACCGCAAACACAGATGAAACTGATAACAATCAGTCGCAGTGTTTGCAAAGCCAGGCTGCCGTTTCGCTCCATGACGGCTGCACCTTCAAGTTTAAAGAACTCAGATGTTTCTTGCGCTCTGTCGCTCACATCCGACGCAAAGTGAGAAAACTTATCAACACCAAGAACGTACCACGTGGAAAGTCAAGGTGTTGCCAAATTACCTCCTCCAATGTTGGAAAAAGGAATCACCCAACGAGTCGCTCTTTCGAATTTGACGGTTCTAACGATCGTGCGTGTGCAGATCTGTTCGGGACACCGCGCGCCCGGGAAGAGTCGGCGCAAACTCGCCCTGCTCTGTCTTCTTCCAACACTGCCTGAACTTAAACACATTTCACCTCAATCCGCCTCCGCCAAGAGGCAGCAACGGACGGCCAACAGCAGTGACCCCAGAAATTCGACAAACGATGGACACTACATCGGAAGCGTCTGAGCAGGCACTTCCAAGAAATGGTGTGTTCAACCTCAGGTAGGCTTGCGTACGCTTTGAGGTTTAGCGAGGATGGATGTTCTTGACATTCCTGGCACACTAAACCGATTTTACAGCGGCAACCCGGACATCCAGAAACATTACGAGGGTAATGACGCCATGAGCGGCAGTTTTCGACAAACACGTGCACTGATCATGCTGATTTTCGTGTTTGCACCTCTCTGGAGTTACGACGCGGCCGTGGCAGAATCGCCTGAAAAAGTGCAATTCGCCCTGGACGCGTTGACGTCCTGGACTGAGGGAAAAACTAACGCAGAAGGCTGGCATGCGTTTCTCATGACCGATGAGTTGCGCTCCGAACTGGAGAAGGGAAACGAAGCCGATCGCACATTCATCGCCAAAGTCGTCAAACGTTACTCCTGGGACACAAGTGTGCTAGATCGCGAACCGTTTGTGGCCGTACGTAAAGCGTTGGAACAATGGCAGCGTGCTCTGTTGCTGCCAAATGTCGAAGAACTTCCGGAGTTGATTCGCGCTGCCTCTTCGAATTTCAGTCCCTTGGAAGAAAATCATCTGGAGAAATCTCGACAAGCGCTGGTGGCTGCCGTGGCTCAGCTGAATCAATTTTTGTCGCGCGAGAGACCATCCAAAGCAAACGGCTGGAAACAGTATTTGTTGTGGGACGATTTACAAGCCGAATTGGTAAATACAGTAAATCCGTCGTCAAGAGTTTTAGCTCGGGTACAGAATAGGTATCGTGCCCGGCATGGTGGTCTTGAATTGCCACCCTTTCAGGCAGTTCGTGAAACACTTGGCAAGTACGGCGAAGCACTCTCCTATGATGGTGAACATTTTCAGCAGCAGTTTGAAACCATGATGGGAGAACTTGCAGAAAGCCTCGAATCCTATGTCGAGGCACCAAGCCATGAAAACGCCTCAGACGCATCCATTCGCTTAGGTTGGCTGAAGCGGGGAGGTCAAGTGCCGGAGCTCATCGAAACCGTACGTCACTTCTACGTGCAGCCAAATTTCTACCTGAACATATCAGAAGAACTCGTCGGTATCGGTTTCCGGCAAGAGATCGATAAAACTGAAGATCTTCGAAACAACGCGGGCCCGGGAGTCTCGGGGGAGTCTCACACGGTCGGAAACGTGACCAGTCGATTGATTCCCAATGTCGGCCAGGCAGAAGTCGAGGTTGCGATGGTGGCCACCATGCACGCTCGTACGCGGAAAGTGAGTGGGCCTGCGGTTATCCTGACTTCCGCTGAGACAAGCATCGACGCCAGAAAACGCCTGTTTGTCAACGGAGATGGATTCGGCACTGATCCTGCCCAGGCCCGTTGCACGACTAACATCAGCATTGACGATGTGCGCGGCAGCAGGGAGGTGCAAAGGCAGGCTTGGCCACGGGCCAGGGCTGCGTTACCGAGAGCGGAAACAACGTCGGCTCGGCGAACGGAGAAAAAAATATCGACCAACTTGGACCAAGAGATTGATGAAATCCAAATCGATAGGCGTTACCATGACATTTTTCTCAGACCCTTGATCGTGCGTGGCGAACCACCGGCGATTTTTCAGTTCGTTTCCACCGAAGATTCGATCATCTGCCAGTCGACACAGGCGAGCGATTTTCAATTTGCAGCGCACACCCCGCCTCCCACACTCGAGGAAGACTACGACCTGGTCACTCGATCCCACGAATCATACATCAATAATTATGTCGAGTCTGTTTTCGGAGGTGCCACATTGACGGATGTACAAGCCGCCAAGTTGGTCGAGCAGGTAACCGGGGAAGTGCCCAAGCAAATGCAGCCCGATCCAAGCGCCCCCTGGACCGTCACCTTCATCCGTCGCCGGCCCATCACCATTTCATTCGCTCACAACAATTACACGGTGACGCTCCGGGGCAAGAAATTTGCTGCAGGCAAAAAAACAATTTCGTCGATGCACATTTCAGCGAGTTACACGTTCGAAATGACACCTACTGGTGCCCGCCGTGTCCGGGTTGGAGACATCAAGATCCAACCCGCCAATTTTGCAAGTCGCAAAAAGAAAACACTCTCCCCGGGGGAGACTGCGGAAAAAGCTGTGTTGAAAAGGCAGTTTGAACGGATTTTTACAGCCGTGATTGAACCAACCGGTCTTGAACTGCCGGGCCCCTGGAGACAAGCTGGACCACTCGTTTCTCGAGAAGTGATTTGCAAGAATTCCTGGCTGGCCGTAGGTTGGCAGCGAGCCGGACAGGCAGATCCTGACACCGATTCCGAGTCAAACAAAACAGCCTCTCTGCGTTAAAACGGCGGTTCGCGGTTTTTCACCCTGAATCGCATACCCTGTTTTATTTTGTGCGATCGTGGGCCTCAGCACCCAACTGGAGCACGCATCCCAGTTCTGTCATATTGGTTTGTGCCAGCTTGTAAAACAACTGCATGCGAGAATCCCAGGTAGGAGAAATTGAACCATGAGTAACTGGGTCGAAATCACGTTCGACTGCCTACCACTTCGCTGCATCCAGCGACTGGATATTCCACTCGACGCCTCACCCAAGTATCGGCAACGCTGCCTGAGGGTGAAAGCTGCGCTTGAAAAGCACGGCACTCACAACAGTTACTACCTTTTCAACGCTAGTTGCACGTATCGCGTGGTCAACCATGCTAAGAGGGGAATGATCCAATTTCAATTCGAAGGGACAGTACTGACTGACTCACAAGATCTAAAATCGGAACGTTGTGACCTGGATTCGGTCGAACTGGTTCGTGAAACGTGTGAATGGCTGACAGAACCGATTGTGCAATGGTTTAGCGAAACCGTTCCCAAAAGTGTTTCCGTGGAGTTCGATCGCTACATTGAAGTTGGCGACCTGGAACAGACAAAAAAACGAATTGAACAGATCGAGGCCGCTAGCGAACAGTCCGAAGGCTACCTGGGGATGTATCTGTAGTCAGTCATGCGATACCTCCAAGACCGTTGGAATTCTTGGAAAGCCTGCTATTTGTATGATTGCCAGATGCAGTAAATCACGCTGTGTTTTGGACGAATGCTGCTCATCTCGTTAACACCCGCAGAAAACAAATTCTTGTGTGTCTCGTTGACCACATGGTCGAAGGACAGCTTGTTGGATCCGACAACCGCGACATAAAACACGCCACCGGGTGGATCTTAGAAGATTGACTTCATCAATGATGAAGCAAATATCAACGGTGCTTCCAAGAGGTGTCGTCGTCAATTGTGACCATATCCTAAGAGAAAAGCCCACCGTATATTGGCTGAGAGTTCGGTACTTCAGTCAACCTGACGGCCAACCGTGATTTTCATCGAATCACCGTCGCACTGAGAACGGCTGGGAATTCCCGGCGAATTGTCTTTCCGAACTGCCACAAGACATCGGGAGGTGAGAATGAATTCCGTCGAAGCCCCCTCACCCCCGTGGTCCATCCTCTAGGCGGCCATTTTGTAAATTTTTATAATAAACGGTTTGGATTGAGGCCAAAATGGGTGGTAATCCCACTCCCATTCTTTTCCGGGACAAGCTGCGATATGACAATTCGAATCGGTGCTGTCAGTTATCTCAACACCAAACCACTGGTGTATCGATTGGAGGAACTCGCGCCTGATGCAGAAATCGTCTACGACTTCCCCAGCCGTTTGGCTGTCGAACTGGCCGCTGGGGAACTCGATGTGGCTCTGATTCCGTCGATCGAGTTCTTTCAGGACCCTAAGTACACCATTGTCTCAGATGCCTGCATCGGTTGCCGGGGACCGGTGCTGAGTGTGAAATTTTTCTGCCGCGTACCCATTGAAAAGATTCGCCGGGTTTCGTTGGACGAGGGTTCTCGCACGAGCATTGCCTTGGTTCGAGTCCTGTTGCAACAACGATACGGCCTAGAGCCCGAGTTGGAAAGCTTGCCCATTGGTGCTACGGCCCAGGATAGTGATGCAGATGCCGTGTTACTGATCGGTGATCGAGCGATTCACCAACCGGTCGCTGATTTTGTGGAAGTTTGGGATTTAGGCGATGAATGGTGTCGCTGGTCAGAATTGCCATTTGTGTTTGCGATGTGGGTTGCCCACGTCGGGAAGGATTTACGGGGAACAGAACTAGCACTAGACGCGTCTCGAGATGCCGGGATCAGGTGCCTGGACCAGATTGCCAGACGAGAGGCTGTGGAAGCTGGGCTTTCTCCTGCTCAATGCCTGACCTACTTGCGCGACAATCTCTACTTCCACCTGGGACCACGCGAGTTGCGTGGGCTGGCTTTGTTTTATGAACACGCCGCCGCGTTAGGGATCACTCCACCAGGACGCGACTTGAGTTTCGCGGCCAGCCGAATTCAAGTGTAGCGTATGACAAACTCGTCCACTGCTCCGATTCTCGAACGGGCTGTCAATGGCCAGCGATTGGCGCCGGCTGATGCTCTCGTGCTGATGAAGTCTCATGATTTGACAAACCTCGGGCAGGCAGCAGACCAAGTCGCTCAACGTCAGCACCCGGAACCCTACCGGACGTACAACATCGACCGAAATATCAATTACACAAATATCTGTACTGCCGCCTGCGATTTTTGTGCCTTCTACCGGTCACCCAAAGATATTGATGAGGGATATGTCCTGCCACGTGAAGAACTTTTGCGGAAGGTCGAGGAAACGGTAAAAATTGGTGGTGACCAGATTCTAATGCAAGGAGGATTGCATCCCGACTTTAAACTCGATTGGTACGAACAACTCTTGCAGGATATCAAAGGCCGATTTCCCCAGGTTAATATTCATGGCTTCAGTCCCCCTGAAATCCATCATTTCACGAAAGTCAACAAACTTCCACTTCGAAAGGTGCTTGAACGTTTGAAGGACGCGGGTTTGGGGAGCCTGCCAGGTGGTGGTGCGGAAATACTGGTGGACCGAGTGCGTCGAGAAATAACGCGCGGCAAGGTTCTTACCGATGACTGGCTCGAGGTCATGCGCGTGTGGCACGAGCTGGGAGGTCAGGGCACAGCCACGATGATGTTTGGGCACATCGAAACTCCGGAAGAGCGCGTCGAGCATCTGGAACGCGTGCGTTGCCTTCAAGACGAAACAGGTGGTTTTACAGCTTTTATTTGCTGGACATTCCAGCCTGAACACACGGAGATGGCGAAAGTAGAGCCGGCAGGATCTTTCGAGTACCTCAAAATGCAAGCAATCGCTCGCTTGTACTTAGACAACATTCCCAACATTCAATCAAGTTGGGTGACCCAAGGATTGAAAGTTGGTCAGTTGGCCATGCTCTACGGAGCCAATGATATGGGCAGCCTGATGATTGAAGAAAACGTAGTTGCGGAAGCAGGTACTGTTCATTATCTGAACCTGCAACAGATTCGTGATGCAATTTCAGAGCTGGGCTATGTTCCCCGTCAACGCAATGTGTTCTACGAGCTACTCGATGAGGAGCACGAAATTGTTGCAGTGCGGGCAAATCAAGAGCAGGCTGAATCCCTCTTTCCCATCCTAAATTAGACGCTCCACACCGTTTGGCAGGTCGCCCACCGGTAGCTTGCCGGGATTTCAACAACCATTCACATTATTCATGTTCTGAGGGGAGGCCGCTT
Organism: Planctomycetaceae bacterium; assembly: GCA_002726515.1. Lineage (GTDB taxonomy): Bacteria > Planctomycetota > Planctomycetia > Pirellulales > Pirellulaceae. Next base: position 64,910 of record PBTE01000083.1, read on the forward strand.
AAACTCGTGGACCAACCGTAACAACCGTTCCTCTGCCCAAGTGAACGGTTTTCGGATCTCACCTTATAAGGTACGTTGTTATAAACTTATTCCAGCAGGACTCACAAATCCCGTCTTTCATGTTGTTTTCCGCACGAACCAGCGTTGGCCACATAGGTTGTCGTGGTCCTGAACCTCTTCACGCGGCAGTTCGGGCACTGTTCGCCCATCTCTTCGGTCATGATTGAAGTACGCGAGCTAACCAAGACTTACTCCGATTTGCGACGGGGCCAGTTTGTGGCCGTCGATGGCATCAGCTTTCATGCACAGCCCGGTGAGATTTTCGGTTTACTGGGGCCAAACGGTGCGGGAAAAACAACCGTGCTCCGTGTTCTGAGTACAATTCTATGTCCAACTGCCGGCAGGGTCAGAGTCAACGGTTTCGACGTTCTCACGCAGCCTGATCTGGTGCGTTACCAGATTGGATTCGTGTCAGCTAACACAGCCGTCTACGATCGCATGACGGCCTGGGAATTGGTCGAGTATTTCGGAAGGCTTTACGGTGTTGAAACGAACACCTTGCGTGAGCGGATGGAAAATTTGTTTTGCAAGCTTCAAATGGATGAAATTCGTGACCTGTTGGGCGCCAAGATGTCTACAGGAATGAAGCAGAAAGTTTCCATCGCCAGAGCGCTGATCCATGACCCTCCGGTAGTAATCTTTGACGAAGCAACATCGGGCCTGGACGTCCTGGTGGCTCGAGCCTTGTTAGACACGATTGGTGAGTTGCGAGAGCAGGGGAAATGTGTCATTTTTTCAACCCACATCATGCGCGAAGTGGAACGGCTGTGTGATCGCATTGCAATCATGTATCGAGGACATATTTTGTCAGAAGGAACTCTCCATGAGTTGTTGGAATCGCACCAGCAATCTGACTTTGAAGAGCTGTTCTTTCGCCTGATCTCCGAACACGACCAGCAGCATGCGGCAGCGGGCATCAGCACATGAAATGGACCAACGTCAAATTGATTTTTACCCGCGAAGTACGCGATCAGTTGCGAGATCGTCGTACGTTGTTCACGATTGCCATACTGCCACTCTTTCTTTACCCGTTGTTGGGCATGCTCGTCTTTCAGGTAATGCAGTTCACTCGAGAATATCCGGTACGTATTTGGATCGTTGGTTCAGAACATCTTCCCCAGCAGCCCCGTTTGATCGAGGGTACACAATTTTCTGCCGGACTGTTCAATTACCCGAAAGATAACGAGTTACTCGAAGTCGTGCTGGCGGACCCTGATTCAGACGCAGCGGGTAGTGAGGAACGCCATCTCGAAGCCAAGAGAGCTGTTCAATCTGCCGATTTCGATGCGGTGATCATTTTTCCTCCCAGCTTTTCCGAGCAACTCGAACGTTTCCGCAAACAGCTGGGGGATTCCCGCCTGCCCATCCAAAACGAAGCGGTGGGTGAAATACCGAACCCGCGAATTATCTATGATCAAACACGTGATGAATCTCGTGTTGCGAAAGAACGCCTGGCGACGGTACTGCACAACTGGCGAGAGAATGTGGGTCGCGAGTATCTCAAGCAAAACAATATTTCTGAAATTGTGGCAAAACCCTTCGTAGCGGAAGAAACTGATGTGGCGTCCGAGGAGCAGCGGCGAGCGGCTGTGTGGTCAAAGTTACTCCCGTTCGTGATCCTCATTTGGGCACTGACTGGAGCATTTTACCCGGCGATCGACCTCTGTGCCGGAGAAAAGGAACGTGGCACGCTGGAAACACTTTTGTCCAGCCCGGCTCGTCGTGGCGAGATTGTATGGGGAAAGCTGCTGACCATCATGCTTTTCAGCAGTGCCACGGCGCTACTCAATCTGGTCAGCATGAGCGTCACGGCGACATTGATGATGGGACAGCTCGAACAACTGGAACAAACCTTTCCCGAGTTGCCAATGGGATTGCCTCCTCTGGTTTCACTGGTTTGGCTGGTTGTGGCTCTGATTCCCGTGTCAGCTTTGTTCAGCGCTTTGTCTCTCGCTTTGGCAACATTCGCCCGAAGTGCAAAAGAAGGCCAGTATTACTTGATGCCGTTGCTGCTGGTCACAATGCCGCTGATCGTGTTGCCAGTCCTTCCTTCCGTGCAACTCGAACTGGGTACGAGTCTGATACCCGTCACCGGACTGATGTTGTTACTTAAGTCATTGATGGAGTCTGACTACCAACTGGCGTTGGTCCACGTCGTCCCCGTCATCGGGATGACTTCAATCTGCTGCCTGTTTGCAATCCGTTGGGCCATCGACCAATTCAACAACGAATCGGTTCTCTTCCGAGAAAGTGAGCGAGTCGAACCGGGAGTGTGGCTACGGCACCTGGTAAGAAACCGGGGCGAAACTCCTTCGATCAGCGCAGCTTTACTGTGTGCAACATTCCTCTTGATATTACGGTTTTTCGCCAATTTCCAGTTCTCAACACCTGAAAGTTGGAGCGATTTGGCGACCGTGACGGTCATCAGTCAAATCGCATTTTTTGCTGCACCAGCCCTGATCATGGCTTTCATTCTTACACGAAATCCCCGGGCCACGCTCCTTTTTCGCGTGCCACACTGGTTGACATTGCCTGCGGCGTTCCTGCTGGCGGTTTTGATGCACCCGACCGCCATGACAATTAGTGCCCAACTGCAGGAACTTTATCCGGCTCCCGAACAACTTCAGGTCATGGTCCAAAAACTGATCGAAGATGCGCCCAACATCTGGGCGCTACTGTTTGTCCTCGCGCTGACACCAGCCATCTGTGAAGAATTCGCTTTTCGCGGCTTTATCCTTTCAGGATTGCGTCACCTGGGACACCCTTCGTGGGCGATTCTACTCACCAGTTTGTTATTCGGCGTCGCCCACGGGATCATTCAACAGTCCATTGCCGCGAGCATTGTGGGCTGTGTCATTGGATATCTGGCAGTTCAATCGGGGAGTATTTTGACCTGTATCTTGTTTCATTTGACGCACAACAGCTTGGCGATTCTCAGTCAGATTCTGATGGAAGATTTCTTAGCTTTCCTTCCTGCTGCGAAGTGGGCGGTACAATCTATTGAAGGGGGATACTCCTATTCATGGTCTTTCGTTACTGCTAGTTTGGCACTGGCCGTGCTGATTCTGGTTTGGTTTAGCCGCCTGCCTCATCAACTGTACGCTGAGGAAAAGTTGCAAGAAGCAATTGACAACCAAACCGTGCGTGCTGTCGCCAAGTAGAAAACGAAGTGTGCCATTACTCCTTCAAGGCCCGGTTTATCTTTCCGGTTGATCGTGCACCCATCGCAGAAGGTGTACTCTCTGTCGAAGGTCATCACATCACACAAGTCGCACGTCGGACAAAATCCGCTGTCTGGGACTTGGGAAACGTGGCAATTCTCCCGGCGCTGGTTAACGTCCACACGCATCTCGAATTCAGTCATTTGCCCCAGCCGCTGGGCAATCCGGGAATGTGTTTCGCTGATTGGGTCCGTGCTGTACTTGCCAATCGTCAGGAGGCCACAGGTCCTGAACAATCCGGCCGGCTGTCCGGCCCTTCACCCGTTGTACGGGGTCTGAGCGAGAGTCTGCAGACCGGAAGTGTCACCCTGGGGGAAGTTGCAAACACCGCCTGGAATGAAAAGGATTTCGAACAGGTTTGTCCGACCGGAACGATCTTCTTCGAACTGATTGGTTTGTCCGAGACTAGAATTCAGGAACTTATCTCCACCGTGCTGGAACTCATCGCTGCTGCAAAGCAAGCTCCCACAAGATGGCAGATCGGATTCAGTCCCCACGCACCATACACGGCGTCTGGGTCCCTTATCACCCAGGTAGCCAAACTGGCAGCCATCCACAAATTTTCTCTTGCAATGCATCTGGCAGAAACGCGTGCAGAAATCGACTTTCTCCGGGAAGGCCGGGGACCTCTACGCGAGTTGCTCGAAGAGCGAGGCGTTTGGAATTCGACCTGTTTTCAACATCCGCTGCGAGCTCTGGATTACTTGAAGATCCTTGCCGAAGCCCCTCGCGCACTAATTGTTCACGGAAACTACCTGGATCAGGAAGAACTGCAATTTCTCGCCAAGCACTCAGAGACAATGACCCTGGTCTATTGTCCTCGGACACATGCATATTTCGGCCACTCACCATATCCGTTGTTTCAAGCGCTGCAGTCTGGTGTGCACGTCGCTTTAGGAACCGATTCCAAAGCATCAAATCCCGACCTCAATCTACTTACCGACATGCGTTTTGCGCGCCAACAACATCCTGCGGTCACAGGTGACCAGATTCTCCGCATGGGAACGTTACATGGCGCACAGGCGCTCTCAGCAGCCGATCGGCTGGGCTCCTTAAGCGTGGGAAAAAGGGCCTCTTGGATTGCCGTAGAACTCCCCGAACGGGACGACCCGGACCCGCATGATCTGGTTTTTCAAAGCCTACTTCCGGTGAGCTTGGTTGTTGTCGATGGCAAACCCGTCTACGCTCAAGGAAAGATGGGTGCCTTTTTAAAAAAATGGCGGGAAGAAGCGGGTACCGGATAGAAAACAGCCTCTAGAAGTAATGGATGTTAACCAACGCGTTCTAACTGTGCCACACCTCCAAGATGTCTAGCAGTGATCGACTGAGTGCAAAGGCGGGACAACTACAGGAGGCGGTGTTGCAAAAGCTTGGTGCAAGATTGGAAAAACAAAAGACACCCGTTGCCGCGACTTTCCAGATTTTTCATCAACTAGTCCTTCGGTGAAGGGTTCCGAATTCAAGACCATGGCCCGCGTCGTACTGGCAATGTCCGGAGGAGTCGACAGTAGTGTCGCCGCACACTTGTTGTTGCAACAAGGACATGAAGTCATCGGTGTTTTCATGCGCCACGGCGAGTCATCCCCGGTCACGTGTGACGCTCCGACGGAATCCACAGACACGCTGCCAATTCTCGAGCAGCGTCTTGACCACAAACAGGGATGTTGCAGTGCTGGTGAC